>JBBRQP010000013.1:0-50448 GCA_038226175.1 Gloeobacterales cyanobacterium | reverse complement strand
GTGACGATTGAAGAAGTGGAAGAGCGATTAGAGCAACGATGTCGTAGTTTATCAAAGCAGACCGAGTTGCTCAAGAGATACTTGTTCTACCACTGGTGGCCCAGAACAAAAACCTGCTAATCAAACGGAAAGAGTATTAGAACCACCAGTGAGACCGCCAGAGCCAAAGCCTGTGGATGCCCCAGCATTGGCCGCAAGATAGAGTGCCCGCCAGTTCAAAGAAGGTGTGATATCCCAATCGAAACCACCGCCAGAGCCGAAGGGCACAAAGTTGACCAAGGGACTGACGATGAAGCGGCCACTGGAGAAGTCTACTTCGTCGTTGTTGGCGAAGCTGTTGTTATCGATAAATTCAAACATCGCGATGCGTGGTCCCCCATAGAGGCGAAAATTGGAGCTAAGGGGCTTGATATAGCGCACTCTATCAATGGTGACGTTGGCGAGACCATTGGTGGGAACAGGCCCTGAGGCCGAGCCGTCGAAGGATCCACCCGCGTTACCGCTATAGAAGAGGGTTCCAAAGCCGTTGGCAATGCCGGGATAGGTTGCATCAATACCTTGACCGGTGACACCAACGAGGCGAATGAGCAGGTCATCATTACCGGAAAAAGTTGTCCGTAAATTTAAGGTAGTGCGCCCCACAACCGTTGTATTGGCCGCTGTTCCAGGAATGACTCGCGCTCCCAACGCATCGCCGTAGGCCGAGCCCACACCCAGCGCGGCACCCGAGAAGATCGAACCCCCGCTGCTGCCACCGGTCACCGCTGTCACCACCGATCCATCCAGCTTAGTGATAGGGCTAAACTGCTGAGCCTCAAGCTCCTTGGTCTTGACCAGAAGGTCATCCACTCGCCCCCGCAGTTCGGTCAATTCACTACGAAACTCACTTTGGAGCTTGCGTAGGGTTTCAAGGTCATCTTTGGAAGCTAGGTTGGCTGTCCCCGCTGTGATGAGCTCATTGACCTTATCCAGACAGGCATTGAGGCCAGCAGCAAATTCGTAGCGAGAGAGAGGTTTATTGCCCCGATAGTTTTTGTTGGGGTAACCCTCTAGACAACTGTAACGCTCGACAATACTCTTGAGCGCTTGAAAAGCCCAGGAATTAGGATCGACATCTGACAGTTCTGAAACCGAGGAGACTTGAGCTGTGGTCTCCCGCATGTAACTTTCGACCGTTAGATTTTCTGGTGCTGCTAATACTGAGCTGCTCCAAGCTAACAGCAGGCTAGCTGCCCATGCCCACTTCCTCCAACATCCATCCATAGCTTTTCTCCTAGCGAAATAGTACTGAGCCACTTACAACAATCCAGAAGGAGCAAAAACCAAGGTCTAGTTCATCACAAATCCAGAGTTACCCGTTCAAATTTGAACGGGCATGAATTTATATTTCCTAGGCAGCACTAATAATGCCCCCTTCGGATCGCCATGGAGATGTTAGTAAGTACGCACAGGTACGATTTACCCTACATCACGCCAACAAGCCTGGGTGGACGGTGCAAGTGCTCCCGTTGCTCCTCAAAGACTGCTGCACACCCTGATTGTATAAGAGAAAACATATATCAAAAAACTATGAAACTGATGAAATGCATAGATAAAAAATTATAGGACTGTATATTAAATTGAGGTTGCATCCAGTCAATACCCATAATCGAAAATATCGCCACGAGTCACTAGGCAAATCGCCAAGAAAAATTTACGGATCACCGCGAACATGTCTGGCAATTCGATGATGGTACTGCAATGCCCGCCTCTGCTGACCCCGAAGAAGCGTTTGTTGCCTCGCTGTCACATGCTTTGGTTTATTGCCATTATCGCAAAACGTAAATTCGTTGAAGTGTCTATCAACTTTTGAATGAGTACAAATGCTTATTAGGTAAACAGCCTGTTGAGAAGAGTCCATAGGTTTGAGTGCATGTCAAGACACTCTATGTTCGCTCATGCGCAACCAAGCAACTCAGGCAAGTTGAGCAGACGACAAGTATTAATACTCATAAAATGAGTGAGATGCATTCCTCCTACACTGCCAACGGACATGGATAGAAGCAGACCTTGAGGCCAGCTGCACCGCTCTACAATCAGGTGAAAACCTTATCTTTGCTCATCTAGTAGAACTTGGTACTTCGCTACGGCTCAAGTAAAGTTAAGCTTTTTAACCCTACCGTTAGGGGGTCTACTGAGCTATTCAGGTTCAGCAACTGAAGCCTAGTCAACTCGAATAACTAGCAGAAAACCCTCTAGATTTGCACATACTGAGCTTACGGCTTGAGCAAAAATTTTAAGATAGACTGCTATACCGCTCTTCTGCCCAGGGTTCACCACGCCGATGGTAGCCATTGACTTCCCAGAAACCTAGCTTTTCTTCAGCCAAAAACTCCAGACCATTGATCCACTTAGCACTTTTCCAAGCATAAAGATGGGGAATCAAGGAACGCATCGGTCCGCCATGTTCAGCGGGTAGAGTTTCTCCAAAAAGGGTATGGGTAAGCAGATTTTCCTGTTTGCTAAAGTCTTCAAGGCTGACATTGGTTGTATAGCCGCCATAGCAGTGCTCGAGGACATCGGTAGCCTGAGGATCAACCTTGATATAGGTCAGAAAGTCTACAATTTTTACACCACGCCATTTCACATCAAGTTTTGACCAACGAGTTACACAATGAAAGTCAGCCGTAAGTTCAGTTTGGGGCATATCCTGAAAATCTTGCCATGTGAATTCTTTTTCCTCTGTCAGCCCCCATACCCGAAACCGCCAGTCACTAGTGGCAATATGCGGTGTGCCATCCGCTGGATAGGTCAACACCGGAAACCCCTGGGTCAAATATTGTCCGGGGGGCACGCGATTACTATGGTCATCACCGGGTTCGGTTTTTTTAAAGAGTTTATCGAACATAGCTTACTCCGGCTCTGCATCTATTTGAGCGTTTGTGACGGGGAAGATCAAGAGGGTGGGCAGATTAACTTTTGGAGAGGGTTTTGAGGGACTCAGCTTCAATAAAAATCCGGCGCACTTGGGGGACTTGGGCATGAATAGCTTCTTCGGTTCGGTCAATCACTTGCTCTACTTGCTCAATAGTTAGATCAGGGCGAAATGTAACCGCAAGATTGACCATAATTTCATCAGGGCCAAGCTGGGGCATAAGCAATTCTTTGATGCTAATAATTTCAGGAATAGTGCTGATACTGGCACGGACTTTTTCGTAGTCTTCATCACTCGCCCCTTCACCAATCAGTAACGAACGCGACTCAATGGCCAAAAATATACCCACACTACATAACACCAGACCAATTACTACCGAAGCCAAACCATCCACGAAGGGCAATTTGTAGGTAGTGGAAATCCAAACACCAACCATCGCAATGATTGAGCCCAAAATTGCCGCTGAGTCTTCAAATAAAACCGTCGGTACGACAGGGTCACGGGTCTCACGTAAAGTTTGCCAAAAAGGTCGCCCCTCACGGTATTCATTAAATTCTTTGAGACCTACGTTAAACGAGTATCCTTCAAAGACAATCGAGGAGGCGAGGACGATATACGTCCAAAAGGGGTCAATCGGGTGCGCCTCGGCCTCAAAAATCTTGTGTAAACCCTCATAAATCGCAAACACTCCACCTAAGAAAAAAATAACTACACTGACTGTAAATGTCCAAAAATAAATTTCACGCCCATAACCCAAAGGACGACGTTGATCCGCCGGTCGTTTACCAAGATTTAGGCCATAGAGGAGTAAGCCTTGGTTGGCTGTATCGGCACAGGAGTGCAGTGACTCGGCGAGCATGGCGGTCGAGCCTGAGACAACCGCAGCACCAATTTTGCTGACAGTAATCAGCGCGTTAGCAATCAGAGCTGCGACAACCGTGGACTGAGAACCTGTAGACATGGGTTGCCCTAAAGCTAGACCTACTTTACACTACTGCGCTTAGCGCGGTAAAAAGCTCCCGTGATGATGCACCAAATACCACTCTGTGCCTAGGCGTTCAAAAACATTGGTGGCGATAGTCTGCACTTGATTTTTGCGCCCGCCTGCCATTTGTAAGACGTTCTCGAGCAAGACAACATAGGCGAGGGCATCACTGACTTCGAGGCTAATAATCTCGAGATCGATTTCTAAATAAGCGGTGGTTTTAAAAATCTTCTCCCAGGTTAATTGCACCGCTGACCAACCCTTGAGAGCAGGACGCCCCGGATGAATGCAGGAGCTGCCTGTTCCCTGTGACCAGACAGCGCGCATGGCTTCGATATCTTTTTTCTCAAATGCCCGATAGAAGGCGTCATTGACTGCGAGGATTTTTTGACGGGCATCACTCACAGAGATTTACTCATCGGTGACACAGCCTTCAGAAGCTGTCTTCACATTTTTGATGTATTTGTACAGTGTGCCTCGGGTTACTTTGAGGGGCGGGGCTTGCCAGTGGGCGCGGCGTTGGGCGATCATAGCTTCATCTAGGTGAGCAAAGATTTGATTTTTGTCAGCATCAACCGTAATCACATCGCCGTTTTCGATGAGCGCGATCAAACCACCCTCTTGCGCCTCAGGCGTCACATGACCCACTACAAAACCATGGGTACCACCGGAGAAACGCCCATCGGTAATCAGTGCCACACTATTGCCTAAGCCAGCACCCATAATTGTCGCTGTGACCGTTAACATCTCACTCATGCCCGGCCCGCCTTTAGGCCCTTCGTAGCGGATGATCACGACCGAACCAGCGGTGATCTCTTGGCGTTCTAGGGCAGCGAGGGTCGCTTCTTCTGAGTCAAATACCAAGGCTGGCCCGGTAAATTCTAGTCCTTCTTTACCTGTGATTTTGGCAACTGCACCATGGGTGGCTAAGTTACCATACAAAATCTGCAAATGACCGCTGGACTTGATAGGGGCAGATAAGGGATAGATGACACTCTGGCCTACCTGTAAGTCAGGCAAGGGAGCCAAATTTTCAGCCAGGGTTTTTCCGGTCACCGTCAGGCAATCACCGTGGATAAAGCCTTCTTTGAGCAGCAGTTTCAAGACAGCTGGGGTACCGCCGACCAAGTGTAAATCTTCCATCACATATTTGCCACTAGGCTTCAAATCGGCAACAAGGGGCACCCGGTCACTAATGATTTGGAAATCATCCAGGGTCAGGCTAACATCCACAGCGCGGGCCATCGCAATTAAGTGCAAAACCGCATTGGTCGAACCACCTAAAGCCATAATCAAGGTAATCGCATTCTCAAACGCAGCACGGGTCATAATATCACTGGGTTTGATATCGCGTTCTAGCAATAGCCGAATTGCCGCACCAGCTTGATGACATTCGGCGATCTTTTCAGGTGCAGTAGCCGGAATTGACGAACTATAGGGCAAACTCATACCCAAGGCTTCAATCGCTGAGGCCATCGTATTGGCGGTATACATGCCGCCACAGGCACCAGCCCCCGGACAGGCATGTTGAAAAACATTTTTGAGGGCTTTCTCGTCAATGCGGCCTTGGATAAATTCGCCATAACTCTGGAAGGCCGAGACGATATCCAGCTTTTGCCCTTCCCAGTAGCCCGGTCGGATCGTGCCACCATAGACCATCAAACTCGGACGATTGAGCCGTCCCATAGCAATCAAAGCTCCGGGCATATTTTTGTCACAGCCAGGAATGGCGATACAAGCGTCATACCACTGTGCTGACATGACAGTTTCAATCGAGTCGGCAATGATATCGCGTGACTGGAGCGAGAAATTCATCCCCTCCGTACCCATTGAGATACCGTCACTCACGCCAATCGTGTTAAAGCGTAAACCCACTAAGTCTGCTGCTTGTACACCTTTTTTAACTTCAGCAGCGAGATCAAGTAAGTGCATATTGCAGGGGTTACCCTCGTACCACATGCTACAAATACCGACTTGGGCTTTATTCATATCTTCAGCACTTAAGCCCACGCCGTAGAGCATAGCTTGCGAAGCAGCTTGAGAGTTACGCTGAGTGATGCGGCGACTGTAATGATTGAGCGTCATGGCAAGGCAAACAAAAGGTGAATGGTAACAAATATAGCGGTTTCTGGGGGTAGCTTGCGATGGAAAAAACCTTGTCTACAGCAAGGTGGTTCAATAGCACCATTCTTGGCATTGGGATGGCTTCCTTATTTAGCGACCTCAGCCACGAAATGGTGACAGCACTTTTGCCGAGTCTTTTAGCTAGCATGGGCGTGGCAGCAGGGGTTTTAGGCACTATCGAAGGTGTGGCTGATGGTTTATCTAGCGTTGCAAAATTTTATGGTGGCTGGTTAACTGACCGTTTGGCGCGACGCAAGCCCTTGTGTGTCGCAGGTTATGGCGGCATGGTGGCAGCGACAGGTGTGATGGCGCTGGCAACGACTTGGCCTATTGTATTGCTAGGGCGGGGCTTAGCCTGGGTCTCGCGGGGTATACGCACCCCAGCTCGTAAAGCACTACTGGCAGAAGCTGTTAGCCCGGCAAGTTATGGTCGTGCCTTTGGCTTTGAACGCACTATGGATACCACTGGTGCAATTGTGGCACCCCTAGCGGCTCTGAGTTTGTTGGCTTGGGGCTGGACTTATGGGTCATTGCTATGGCTTGCGGCAGGTTTAGCTGTGTTACCTGTCTTAGCAATTATTTTTTTGGTCAAAGAAACTCCTGACCGGGAGTGTCATCCACGTCCTTTTTTGGCCAGTTTGCGCGGGTTACCCCATGAATTTTCAGTTTTCTTGCGGGGTGTAGGTTTATTTGGAGCGGGAGATTTTGCCCATTCGTTACTGATTCTCTATGCTGTGATGATGCTTACTCCCAGCTTAGGTGCAGCTCAGGCTACAGCTTGGAGTATTGCTTTGTACGCGCTCCATAATATAGTTTATGCAGGCATTTCTTATCCCGCCGGGATTTTGGCTGACCGCTTAGATAAACGAAAACTTTTGGCTATGGGCTACGGACTGGGTGTGATGATGAGCTTACTACTGGCTTTTCAGGTGCATACATTGCCGTGGCTAGCTCTAGTTTTTATTTTGGGTGGGGCTTGTGTTGGTATAGAAGAAACCCTAGAAGATTCTCTGGCAGCCGAGCTTTTACCGGAACAGACCCGAGGAATTGGGTTTGGAACCTTAGCCGCAGTTAATGGTTTGGGGGATTTGGTGAGTAGTCTAGGCGTTGGCTGGTTATGGTCTTTTTACGGAGCTAGCGTGAGTTTTGGTATAACGGCTCTTTTGATGAGTGCTGGGGCGTTTCTATTTTGGCAGCATCGAGATGCGAGTCCCTTAGCTTGAATGATTTTAGCTTGCGCGGCATAATTAATTTTCCTGTAATGTCCGTCCAAAATAGAGCCGTTTTCCTAACTTCTTTTCGGTGCGACGGAGTAGCTGAATCAATTCCTGTGGAACATAGCGCACCTGTTTATCGATTAAAAGCGGCTGTAGCCCATGGTGTTTTCCCAGGTGTGGCAGCATATCAGCCGCAGCTAAACGTACCTTTCCTTGGCTCACTACCAGCTGTAAGGTTGTTGGCGTAGTCGCAAATAGAGCTTCGACCGCAGTCGTAGCTTGGGGGGCTTCAACCAAGAGAAAGTCTTGTGCGCGTGCCGCCTGAGTGGTTGTTTGACCCAAAATCTTGAGAGCCGTATTCGTGACCATGCCATACAAAACTTCATCATCAACCAGACCCAAACCACGGGCAAAGTGGATTTCGGCAAGCAAATCTGTACTACCTGAAATAGTGCTGTCACTGCCTAGGGCAACCGGAATCCCCTGATCCAGCAAAGCTGGGATGGGTGCTGTTTGACCATAGAGATACGCATTGCTCGCCGGACACCAGACTACTGCGACTCCAGCTTTTTTTAGACTAGCAATATCCTGAGGGCTGAGATTGAGGCCATGGATGACGACGGTTTTTGAGGATAAAAATTCATGTTTGGCGAGCCAACCAATTTCTTGGGCGGTGACCGGGTCTGTACCTTCAGCCCCGTGAATAAAAAAAGGCCGCTGGGCATGGGCTAACCGAAATTGACGCGCTATATTTTTGCCAGAATGCGGTGAATGCGCCCAAGTGTAGGGCAAAACGGTAATGGGAAATCCCCAAGCCATCGACCAATGCCAAGCATTATGGTGTTGAACCACCGTTACCCCAGAGAGCAAGTTGCGATAGGCACCCCATAACAAGCGGTCTTTTTTGGGTAGGGCTAGGATCGAACGCAATGGCTCTTTTTTAGGCAGATAAATGGCCTCGCCCCATTGGTAACTGTTTTTATAAAAAGGCTGACCTAGGCGTGGAAAAAGATTAAATTCCAGGTGATCGTGGGCATTAACCAAACCAGGCAATACCCAATAAGCCGTTGCTCCTAGGCGTTGACCCGCTAGTGTTCCATTTAGCAAATCAGCAAGTACACCCATACCTCTGTTGTAACCTTCGCGCTTAATCACAACCATGCTGCTCTTGTCGGTCGCCCCCAAACCTCTTACAGTAGAAATAGTCTCTGTCTAAGGAAATAATGCGTAATCCAACTTTGCGCGAAGAGTCGCGCTATGACAAAGCCGCGATTCTACCGATTACAAATCGTGAAAACATTCTCGACTGGCTTCAGAGCAAAGGCCGGGTTGTAGCACGCCAACATATTGAAACTCCACTGGTAGATGATGAAGAAATTGATGAACTTTTTGATGATGAAGCCGAAGATACGGTAGATTTGGACGAGGATTGAGTCTCCAAACACCTTAAGACTGGTGTATTCTTGGGGTACAGATTCGCTGTTAATCGCCCTATGCGTTGAGGATTAATGATGGCCCGTGCTGCGACGAGCGTAAATGTCTCGGTCAATACCTACCGACCCCAAGCTCCTTTTCTTGGTAAAGCCTTAGCCGTAGAACGGTTGACCCCAGACGGCAGTCCTAATGATGTACGCCATGTCACTCTCAGTCTTGCGGGTGGGGATCTGACGTACCTCGAAGGCCAAAGTATTGGTATCGTTCCTCCCGGCACCGACGCTAATGGTAAGCCCTACAAATTACGCTTGTATTCCATTGCCTCGACCCGTACTGGTGATGATGGCGGCGAACATTCGGTCGCCCTATGTGTCAAACGGGTGGTCTATGTTCACCCAGAGACTAAAGAAGAAGTGCATGGGATCGCATCCAATCACCTCTGTGACCTCAAACCGGGCGATGAAGTCTCAATTACCGGCCCAGTTGGCAAAAATTTCTTATTACCCGATGATACGTCAGCCGACTTGGTACTAATTGCCACAGGAACTGGGATTGCTCCCTTTCGTGCTTTCCTAAAACATATTTTTGAAGAAATGGCTGAACCTTGGAAGGGTAATGTTTGGCTGTTCTTTGGGGTACAGACTTCTGTAGATGTCCTCTACGCTGATTTGTATGAGAAGTACGCCGCTTTGCCTAATTTCCGGTTATCTCTGGCAGTTTCTCGAGAACAAAAAAATGCCAAGGGCGAAAAGATGTATGTCCAAAACCGCATTGCCGAGCATACTGACGAGCTTTGGACTTGGATTGAGTCTGGCAATACCTACACTTACATCTGTGGGTTACGCGGCATGGAAGACGGCATTGATGCGGCATTCTCTGCTAAAGCTGCCACAGTAGATAAAGACTGGAGCAAAATCCAGTACGACCTCAAGCAAGCTGGCTTCTGGCATGTGGAAACCTACTAACGCAGGTATCTGTGGCACAACTGATTCTCTTAGAGTTTGAGAAAGATCTAGCCGAATTTGAACGCCGGGTCGAGGAACTACGGACACAAGCAACCACCGAAGGTGTTAATGTCACGCCGCAGTTAACCCAACTCGAGGCCGAGATTACCCGTCTGCGCGCCGAATTATTTCGGCAACTCACACCTTACCAACGCTTGCAGGTTGCCCGTCACCCCCAGCGCCCGAGTACCCTCGATTATTTTCAGACCATTACCGAAGATTGGTTTGAGATGCGTGGCGACCGCTGTTTTGGAGATGATTTGGCCTTAGTTGGCGGTCTCGCTCAGATTGGTGAATTTAAGGTCGTCATTCTCGGTCATCAAAAAGGCCGCAACACTAAAGACCATATCAAACGTAAATTTGGGATGCCGCAGCCGGAGGGTTATCGTAAGGCTCTACGTCTGATGGAGCACGCTGACCGTTTTGGCTTGCCGATTATTACTTTTATTGATACGCCCGGAGCTTATCCGGGTGTCGAAGCGGAAGAGCGGGGTCAAGGTGAAGCGCTCGCGCGTAATATTCGTGAGATGTTCCGGTTACGGGTGCCAATTCTCTGTACGGTGATTGGTGAGGGCGGCTCTGGTGGTGCTTTGGCGATTGGCGTCGGCAATCGCGTCTTGATGCTCGAACATGCGGTGTACTCGGTGATTGCCCCAGAGAGTTGTTCGGCAATTCTTTGGCGCGATAAGCATCACACCCAAGAAGCAGCGGAAGCTCTCAAAATTACCGCTCGTGACCTCAAGCGTCTCAATATTATTGATGATATTATCCCTGAGCCGGTAGGTGGTGCGCATCGTGCGCCACTGGCAATGGCTCATATGCTCAAAACCACGTTAATCCAGCAACTCCAGGAACTGACCGCTTTTTCTCCCACCGAACTCCAAGACCAACGCTATGATCGGTTTCGGAAGCTCGGGGCTTTTGTAGAAAATTGAGGCCGCGGGTTTCGTCTCTAGTTTTTTGGGTTTATGAGAGAATAAATATCTCACCGTTGGCTCATGATCAATCAAGGCTATGTGTATCAAGAACATGTTCAACCTCGTGATCAGGGGCTGACTGTTCTGGCTTACTATACCCAGACCTATCAGCACTCTAGTGGTCAAGAATGGGAAGCTCGCATAGTATCAGGACAAATATTACTCAATGATTATCCAACTGATCCTGATACCTGCCTACAAACAGGTCAACACTTACAGTATCATCGTCCTCCCTGGCAAGAACCAGACGTTCCCCTTACCTTTGAGGTTATCTATGAAGACCCGGATCTCATGGTGATTGCCAAACCTGCTGGCTTACCTGTTTTACCCGGTGCAGGTTTTTTGGAACATACCTTGCTTTACCAATTACAGTATCGCTACCCTCATAAGACACCCGTCCCCATTCATCGTTTAGGGCGCGGGACTTCGGGATTGATGCTACTAGCGCGTTCGGCTCGGGCACGGGCGCATTTGAGTCAACAAATGCGCAACCAGCAGATTCACAAAATATATCGCACACTAGTTGGTTCGATTACGACCCCTGATCAGTTCACGATTACCCAACCCATCGGCAAGCTACCGCATCCTAGTTTGGGCTATGTATATGGGGCTTCGCTTACAGGACTAGCAGCTCATAGCAGCTGTCAAGTTCTCAGACGTCATAGCTCAACAACCCTACTTGAGGTCACGATTCGTACCGGACGCCCCCATCAAATCCGTATTCATCTAGCTTTTGCTGGCTATCCGCTACTCAATGACCCTCTTTATGGCCTAGGTGGTGTTCCTTTACTTCTGACCGAGGGCAAAGTACCCGTACCCGGTGATATTGGCTACCATCTCCATGCCACTCAGTTGAGATTGCAGCATCCCATCACCAAAGCAACTATGGACTTAAATTACCCCCCTCCACCTGAGTTGGTAGACTCACTAATGTGCTAATTTTTACTCTGACAGGATCGCCTAAAGTTCGGACTCTTGGTTGCACTGTTTCTCCTGCCGTTACTCGGCTAATAAATCATCAATTTGTTGTTTTAGTCGTGGCAGATCGGTTGTGACTGTTGTCCAAACGATTCTTACATTCAAAAAGAAATATTCGTAGATCACCACATTACGCATTCCACGATAATTTCTAAATTGCGGACAATAGCATCTTGAATAAGTTGATTTTGTTGAAACTCTTCCAGGGTTTGCAATAGATTTACATAATACTTTTTCTGTTTGAATAGTCAGCCCCCCCGCCCCATAAATGGGGAGCCAGGGCACTCTTGGGGAAAGCTACACTTTTAGAAATAGAGCGTTAACTTTCTTTCTCCTCTAAGCTCAGGTATCCAAACCAAGTATTAGCTGGTTTTAGCTCCCCATTTATGGGGCGGGGGGCTTGCTCAGGGCATGAATGACCATCTAAAGGGAAGTGATATAACTTGTTGCTCGTTCGGCAGCCTCGGCAATATGTTCTAAATAATCTTCACCCCGCTCTGGGTGCTTCATAGCGGTTTAGCTTGCTGCGAAACTTTGGTGGCAGACCATCTGGTGTAAGCACAGACACCGACACACCTAGCAATTTTTCGGCATCGATTTGCAAGCCAGCAATTGTCAGTAAGCTAGTTGAATCAGTCGGATCGACGAGCAGATCAAGATCGCTCTCCTCGTCATCCTTACCCGTCAGTACAGACCCAAAGATACGCGGTTACAACAGACCATAATCGTCAATCAATTGGCGTAAGGCTACACGATGTAAAATCAAGGCATTAGAAGGTCTCATATAATATTATTGTGGCTCTTAAAAAGATGACAACATATACTGTGTAGATACTTTTATACCGCTACAAAATCTAACCAAGATTAGTTTTATCAGAGTCAAAGATAACCATCAAGTCCAAATTACAAGCGTTCGGCTAGGGCTTGCCGCGCTTCAACCCGGTCATCAAAAGGAAATTTAGTCTTGCCGAGAATCTGATAGTCTTCATGACCTTTACCAGCAATCGCCACCACATCACCCGGTTGCGCCAGACAAATTGCTTGCTGGATGGCTAAACGGCGGTCTACCTCAACTACTTGCGGTACTTTGGGCATTCCGGTCAGCACATCTGCCAAAATTTGCTGCGGGTCTTCGGTACGTGGATTATCTGAGGTCACAACTGCCACATCCGCTAGCCGTGAGACGATTTCACCCATCAGTGGACGCTTAGTTCGGTCACGGTCGCCGCCACAGCCAAAGACACAGATCAAACGCTGGGCCGTGAAAGGCCGTGTCGCCTTGAGTAAATTCTCGAGACCATCAGGGGTATGCGCATAATCGACTAGCACCATCACCTCGGAGTCCGGCGCGCTAACTTTTTCCATGCGTCCCGGTACGCCGCTAAAAGTAGCTAATCCAGTCACAATCTCCTCTAAAGATACTCCCAGATGCAGCACTGCACCCACTGCTCCGAGCAGATTATAGAGATTAAATTGACCCACTAAAGGTGTCTGAAATTTGGCTTTACCCAAAGGCGTAATCAATTCGCCTGCCATGCCTTGCGCCGAAAAAGTCATCTCTTCAGCCCGAATATCAGCGGTTGCACTCAGTCCATAGCTCCAAACAGGTTGGGTCGAGCGGGCAATCAGTTGTAAGCCATAGCGGTCATCCGAGTTAATAATCGCGCGTCCCTGCAAATATTGCGGGGTAAACAGTAATGCCTTGGCCTCAAAGTATTCGTCTAGTGTGTGGTGATAGTCCAGATGATCCTGGGTCAAGTTGGTAAATACAGCAGCCTGATAGTGACATTCACGCACCCGTCCCTGACTCAGGGCATGTGAGCTAACTTCCATAACGGCTTGTGGACAAGCCGCTGTGACCATCTGGGCAAACACACGCTGTAAATCTGGCGCGAAGGGTGTAGTATGTTCGGCTACGGTACTTTGACCAGGCCAACGGCTATAGAGCGTACCAATCAAGCCAACTTTGGGTTGGAGTAGGTGTTCGATAATATGAGAAGTAGTTGTTTTACCATTGGTGCCCGTGACACCCACTAAGCGTAATTTATTAGTCGGGAAATCATAAAAAGCAGCAGCTAAACGGGCGCAAGCGGTAGCACTATCGGTTACAGGAATCAGGGGAATTGGCGTAGGTACATCAAGGGCTAGGCTATCGCTAATCACTGCCGCGCAGGCACCGCGCGCTGCTGCCTGAGGCCAAAAACTTCCCCCATCAGCTTGGGTACCAGGAAGTCCTACAAAGAGCTCTCCGGGCTGGATCGTGCGTGAATCTGTGCGCACACCAGTCACAGTGATTTGGGGCAGATCAGCGTGGTTCAAACCAGCTCTGTTTAGAAGCTCATCTAAGTACATCTTTGCCCCTTGGTCAACGTTGCCTGTCTAATTGTACTATTGCTGTTATTTTCTCAAGAAATTTAGTCAAAGGGCTGGGGTACCATAGATACGGATGCTTAGGAGCCTAGTTGTGGAACGGACGTTTATTGCAGTGAAACCGGATGGCGTACAACGTGGTTTGGTGGCAAATATTTTGGGTCGCTTTGAACAAAAAGGTTTCAAATTGGTTGGTCTAAAACTAATGGTCGTCTCGACTGAACTAGCGGAAAAACACTATGCTGAGCATCAGGGCAAAGGCTTCTTTCCTGGACTGGTAGCTTTTATCACCTCAGGCCCTGTGGTTGCCGTAGTATTTGAAGGTAAAGGCGTGATTGCGGCGGCGCGAGCAATGATCGGCGCGACCAATCCTCTCACTTCAGCCGTTGGTACGATTCGTGGCGATTTTGGCATTGATATCGGGCGTAATATTATTCATGGCTCTGATGGTGCCGAATCTGCCGAGCGGGAAATCGCTTTGTGGTTTAGCCCAGCTGAACTCAGTGACTGGACTCCGACCGTTAGCCCTTGGATCTATGAATAGATGAACGCCCTCGACCCACGCACCATCGATGAAGTCCGGCAAAAGGCCGAGATCTATGAGGTGGTGTCAGAACGGGTTGTTCTCAAGCGCACAGGCAAAGACTTTCGGGGTTTGTGTCCCTTTCATCAGGGCAAAAGTCTTAGTTTTTCGGTGAATGCGGAGAAAAATCTCTATAAATGCTTTGCCTGTGGCGTTGGTGGCGATAGCATCAATTTTTTGATGCGTCTCGATAAAACTACCTATCTCGAAACTGTACTAGAATTAGCGCGCCGCTATAACGTACAGATTCACAGTTCTCCTGAGCAACGCGCCGAATATACCCGTAAAATTTCTCGCGAACAGCAAATCCTCGAGATCCTCCAACAAGCAGCGGAATTTTATCGCCATGCCCTGCATAGCCCAATCGGCAAATTAGCCACAGAGTACGTGCAAAAACGTGACCTAACCCCAGAAACTCAGCAACGCTTTTGTTTGGGATACGCCCCGCCGGGTTGGCATACTTTGACGACCCATTTACTAGAGCGCAAACGTTTTCCGGCACCCCTAGTCGAGGCAGCAGGTTTAATTCGTCCGCGTCAGGGCGGGGGCGGTTGGTATGATTATTTCCGGCATCGCGTGATGATCCCCATTTGTGATGCGCGCGGTCACGTGGTGGCCTTCGGCGGACGCAGTCTTGGTGATGAACAGCCTAAATATCTCAATTCCCCAGAAACCGAATTATTTGAAAAAAGCAAACTACTTTTTGGTCTTGACAAAGCTAAAAATGCGATTGATAAAGCTGATGCTGCTCTGGTTGTAGAAGGTTATTTTGATGTAATTTCATTGCACCAAGCTGGCGTGGATCACGCTGTGGCAACCCTCGGGACAGCCCTGAGTGAATATCAAGTTAAACAATTACTCAAACTCAGTAAATCACAAACGATTATTCTTAATTTTGACGCCGATAGTGCTGGTGAAAAAGCGACCCAACGCGCCGTAGATTACTGTAAACACCTCGGTACACTGGGGGTCAAACCCCGGGTTTTGACGATCCCACAGGGCAAAGACCCCGATGAATTTATCCGCCAAAACAGTGCGGCAGCCTACTTACAGCTAGCCCAAGAGGCTCCTCCTTGGCGTGATTGGGTGATCGGACAAATTTTCCGGGAGCGCGATGTCAAAAAGTCTGTTGATTTCCAACAAGCTTCTCAACAAGCCGTCGCCTTGCTCACAGAAATCACCGATAGTCTGGAGCGTACCCATTATCTACACGAAGTAGCAGGTCACCTGGCAGCGGGTAATGGACGCCTCACGGTTCAAATTGAAGAAGAGCTACGCCGTCGGATTCGTTCACGGCGTTGGTCAACTCCGGTACGCAAAGCTAAAGAAGACCCTGCTAACAAACTTTATGTGGCAGAATTTCAACTGTTACAAATTTTTCTAAATATTCCCGAATATCAAGCCGATATTAGCCGTTCACTTGATCAAGAAGAATTGGAATTTTCCTTCCCGATACATCGCCGTATCTGGCAGGTCATCGCTGAGATCCAAGAGGAAGCCCCTGATCAACTGATTCCCTGTCTGCAACGTCAATTAGCTGAAGACCAACCAATGCATGATTATTTTCATAGTTTGCTCTGGGTCTCAGAAATGAATCGTATCTCGTTGATGCGACCTAGCCTTGTCATGAAAGCGGCGCTTGCGAATATGTCCCTTGAGATTTGCCAAAAACGTTATTTTCATTGGACACGCTACTGGGAAGAAGCCTTTGCTGCCGGACGACGCGAAGAAGCCCAGGGCTATCAAGAAGAGATTCACCAAGAACATCAGCGTATCCAAGAACTCAAAACCCACTGTCGCCTGACCATGAAGCAACTCCTTGAGCTCGAAGATGAGATTACCATACCGGAAGAAACGGCATTTTAGCGGCTGGCAGGGCGTGCTAACTGCTTCTACACTGGTAGGGGTAGCCAAGTTTGGGAATTAAACATGAAACGAGCCTTGTTGGTTTGGTCTTTAGTGGGTTTGTGTGCCACCGCCACAGTTCAGGCTGATGCTATTGTTGGGCAAACCGCACCAGCTTTCAGCGCGACCGATAGTAATGGTAAAAAACATACCCTAGCGGATTTTAAGGGTAAATATGTGGTCATGGAATGGACTAACTCGGAATGTCCTTTTGTCAAACGCCAGTACGGTGACGGCCTGATGCAAGCTCTGCAAAAAACCTATACGGCTAAAGGCGTAGTTTGGTTAGCCATCAATTCTTCAGCTCCCGGTCAAGAAGGCTATATCAAACCCCTGCAAGCAGCCAAAATCATCAAAAAACAAGCAGCGCATCCTACGGCTCTACTCCTCGACAGTGATGGCGCAGTCGGCAAACTCTTTGGAGCCAAAACTACCCCGCACATGTTTGTCCTCGATCCGACCGGGAAAGTGATTTATGCCGGAGCTATTGACGATACCCCAACCACCCAGGCCACGGCAAAAGTTGGGAAAAATTATGTCCAACTCGCCCTCAATGAAGCTATGGCGGGTAAAGCGGTTACTGTGGCGACAACCCAGCCCTATGGATGTGGCGTGAAGTATTAGAGCTCTCTCCCATAGAGGGAGAGGGGGCAAATCTGGAGATTGTCTGGGTATTAGCTAATATTCTCCGTTTGAATAGCCAGCCCCCAACCCCATAAATGGGGAGTAAGAAAAGCCTTCTAGTTTTAGCTCCCCATTTATGAGGCGGAGGGCTTACTCTTTGAGTACCAAATAGTCGCGCTGGGGATCAATTTGGGCAATCATCAGATCGAGCATATCGCCACGTTCGACGGGCCGACTCAGGCGTACAGGTAGACGTAGTGCCGAATGTTCGAGTAAGACAATCGGACGCTGGGGATCACCCATCGACCAGTCGAGTACAAGAGCTGGCTGGGGTTGCTCGCGGTTGCGGCGCAGGTATTCGAGCACCCAATAGCGGACACTTTGGCGTTCTAGGCTGACGGCTTCACTGAGGGCGGCTTCGAGAGTCATCAACAATTCTTTGAGCTGCTGCGAAGTATAAGGAATAGGTTGTTGATGAAGCTGGGCTTTAAGCTGATAATGCACCAAAAGGTCACTGTAGCGGCGAATCGGCGAAGTAGCTTGGGCATAGGCACTCAAGCCCAAACCGCCATGTGCGCCCGGATCAACCCGTAATTCACCCCGCTGCATACACCGACATAGAGCATAATCACGCACTGGGCCGTAGGGTAAGCGTTCTAATTCTTCGGTTGGCGGCAAGGTTGGCGTGGGTTGTACGCGATAGGGTAAGGGCAGGTCATGAGCCTGGGCATAGTGGGCGGTGACTTCACCTACTAAGATCATCATCTCCGAAACCAAGGCGCGTGCTGGACTATCATTCAACACTTCGAGGTCGAGGTCGGCACCCTGTTCTTTGACTTTAATTACCGCTTCGGGCATGTCAATCTGGACGCCGCCGCGCTTAAGCCGATAGCTGCGACGGGCTAGGGCTAGGGCGTTGAGCCGCTCTAAGACAGGTTCGACGGCGGTTTCGAGCAGGTGATCTACTTCTTGGTAATCAAGGCGATAGACCGTATCGATAGTTGTAGTCAAGATTTCATAGGAATTAATCTCGCCCGTTGGTGCTAGCTGAATGGCAAAACTCAAAGCACAATTTTGGCGTTGGGCAAGTAGGCTCATCGGCCCGGTTGCGAGCTCGGGCGGGAACATCGGCACCGTCAGTTCGGGTAAATAGAGACTAGTGGCGCGACGACGCGCCTCAAGATCAAGCGGACTACCCAAGGCCACCCAACGGGTCGGGTCAGCAATATGAATCCAGAGACATTCGCCACCATCAGCTAATTTTTCGATACTCAAGGCATCATCAACTTCGGTCGTCGTCGGGTCGTCAATGGCATAGGCGGCTAACCGATATAGATGACGCCGCTCACAGGTGTCAACGGGTGGATTAGCTAGCAGTTCTTGGGCAGTCGCTAGACTCAATGGCGGAAATTGGATCGGAATCCCAGAGCGGCGCAGGAATAAATTTTCGTAAGGACTCCACCATTGAATCTCGACTAAGAGTTGTTGGGCTGTGGCTGGGTCTTCTCTGAGACCAAGTGCCCGTAAGACTTCTTGGGCTTGGTGTTTATCTTTACTCTCGTCTTGCCACAGGACAAATCGCTCTAACAGTTCAAAGCGGACGCGGTCAGCATCATGCCAGTTGATCATGGTTGATCCCTGACGTTTGGCCTGAACCCGTTCGATAAAGGCGTGCTGTTGTTCAATCCGGCGAGCGACGGCTTCGCGCTGATGGCGTAATTCCTCGACTTGGCTGATAGTACGTGGCTCATAAGCCTCACCTTTTTGTTTGAAATACAGCGTGTCATTAGTTAACAAAATATGAGCGGCATACTGGGCTGTGGGCGTACTGGTCTCAAATAATAATTCGGCTAGGGTCGTAGGCGTAACAATGGACTGGGATTCGCCGAGCAGTTCCCAGGCGATCTCAAGGTCACCTTGCGTAACTAGAGTTTCGGCTTGGGTCATAAATTCTTTGAGCTGACTCAGGGCAATCGCGCCGCCTGGTACCTCAAAACTAACCTGACGCGGATGCACCGTGTGCAAATGACCACTCGGTACCTGTAAATTCCATTTTCCTTTCCCTTCCGGTCCATTAACCACCGCTAGCTGACGCTCGCCGTGTAGCCGAAATTCCACTAAAGTCCCGATCTCCATACCCCGCCCAAGCTGACTGCTTATCACTGATGGTAACGTGTATTGCTACAGTAAAAAGTGAGGATGTAAGGAAGAAGACCATGCGGGTTGGTAATGGCTATGATATCCATCGTTTGGTCGAAGGACGGGCGCTCATTTTGGGTGGAGTCACGATTCCTTTTCACCGGGGCTTACTGGGTCATTCTGATGCTGATGCGCTGACCCATGCGATCATGGATGCCCTATTAGGAGCAGCGGCTCTTGGGGATATCGGACATTTTTTTCCGCCAACAGAAGCACAGTGGAAGGATGCCTCTTCATTGGTATTGTTGGCTCAGATCAGCGCAGTGCTGTCCGAGAAGTCCTATCAGATTGTCAATATTGATTCGGTGATTGTGGCGGAAGCTCCCAAAATGAAACCTCATCTGGCGCAAATGCAGGCTAATTTGGCGGAGGTTTTGGGAATTAGCCCGGATTGTATCGGGATCAAGGCGACAACACAGGAGGGTCTAGGCCCAATCGGTCAGGGTGAGGCGATTGCGGCTTATGCAGTA
Source organism: Gloeobacterales cyanobacterium (assembly GCA_038226175.1). Lineage (GTDB taxonomy): Bacteria > Cyanobacteriota > Cyanobacteriia > Gloeobacterales > Anthocerotibacteraceae > JBBRQP01. The sequence goes on along the minus strand of JBBRQP010000013.1, from coordinate 30,664 downwards.
GTATTACTGGAGCAAAAAAACAGGGTAGCATGAGGGTACTGACGCGAATATTGTGCCATGCCTGACGAAACCGCTGACCAGACTACGACACCGCCTGCTGCAACTCCGGCTAAAAAAGCTCCACCGACTCCGGTTAACTTGCCGGATTTTTTGAGTGGAGATTTGGCACCTTTATTGACCAAAGAATTAACGGCGGCGGGAGTTTCTGACCTCCAACTAGAGGTGGGCGCGGCACAACTTACGGCGCGCTGGGATAATGACGATTGTCGCTTTACGATTTATTTTGATGAAGGTACGCTCGAAGGCCGCAAGACTTTGGCTTATCAACGCGATAATAAAGGTGAAATACTTCAGATGTTTATGCCGCCAGAACGGGGATTTAATAAACCAGATAGTGTGAGTATGGTGGGTCTGTTGGTACTAAAGTTTTCTTCAACCTTGAGTTGGATTGGGGCAAAGGTTGGCTAACTTTTTAATCAAAGAAACCAGCTCTATTGGTGTAGAACTGGCTCTCAGTTAAACAGGCAATTATGGGGTGACTGTAAAGTTGGTGCTACTGACAGCTCTACCTGCAGTGGTCACAATCTGGATTTTGCCAGTCGTTGCATTCTTGGGTACGTTAGCTTTGATGCGGTTGGCAGAGATGACTCTAAATGGTGCACTTACGCCATTGAAGCTAACCTTGGTGACATTAATTAACCCAAAGCCATTGATGAAGACATCAGTATTAACGGCACCGGAAGTTGGGCTAAATGAGCGGATACCGGGCTGAACCGTGAAGTTGCTGGTAGTTCCCACTCCACTTGGCGTGGTGACAGTAATGCCATTACCCGCGTTGGCAGGAAGCGAAGCAGTAATCTGAGTGTCAGAGTTGACCGTGAAGCTAGCTGCTTCAACACCGCCAAAGGTAACGCTAGTTGCCCCGGTGAAGTTTGCACCCGTGATGATAATAGGCTGGGTAGGAAACTGAGGAGTAGTAAAGCTAGAGATAATCGGAATTAGATTGACTTTGAATATAGTGCCATAGCCAAAACTGCCACCATAACTACTAACACCATAAAAATTGCCATCATCCGCTTGAATCAAGCCAGAAGGATAAGTAATATTGGTACCAGAAAAGTTCGCTAAGGTAGTAAGAGTTCCACTCGGAGTCATCCTAAATACACTTACACCAGTAGTTCCATAGAAGTTACCATCGTTACCTTGGATTAGGCTTGAGGGATCACCACTGCCACAATCAAAACTAACAAGAGTTGTAACTGTGCCATCTGGAGTCATTTTAAACACCGTTCCACAGACAGTGGTAAAAGGATTACCGAGAAGGTAAGTGATACCGTAAAAGTTACCATCATTACCCTGGATTAAGAGGGTAGATATGGAACCCATAAAGACAGCTAAGTTAGTGGATGTCCCACTCGGGGTTACCTTAAATGCTGTTCCACTAAAAGAAGCACCACTATGACTGGCGCCGTAAAAATTGCCATCAGTACCCTGAATCAACTCAGATTCAATATACTCAGTTAGATTTAGTGCAAGAGTGGCTAGCTTAGTAAGAGTGCCACTAGGGGTTATCTCAAATACTGTTCCCGGAAAATAACTTTGAGGACTGCTACTACTGACACTGGTAGTACCATAAAGGTTACCATCCGTACCTTCGACAAGACCGCCTTTAGGAGAACCCCCAATGAGAGAACTATTATCAAAGGAGGCTAAAGTTGTTAGAGTACCACTAGATGTCATCTTGAATACTGAACCACAACCTACTAGGTTAGTACTACAACCAGTAGTTCCATAAAAGTTACCGTCGCTTCCCTGGATGAGCTTGTTGGGAGCAAAACCATTGGTTCCATTAAAGTTAATTAAAGTGGAAAGAGTACCGCTCAGAGTAGATTTAAATATAGTTCCACAACCAACACCAAAGTAGCAAGCAGTGGTAGAGTTCCCGCCGTATAAAGTAGTTCCGTAAAAGTTGCCATCACTTCCTTGAATTATTCCAGTTGGTGTACTACCGTTAGTATCATCAAAGTTAGCTAGAGTAGTAATAGCTGAAGTCTGAGCAGCGGCTGGGTTGGTAGTTAAAAGTAAACTGACAGAGCTTACCAGTAAAGCATTGAGTAATGAGCGGATTTTTGAGGGGCTGGGATTCATCATGAGAGCAGAATTAGACATTTTGGCCTCCGAATTCGCAGAGAGTTAGCAAAAATCTTTTTGTAGATTTCACCTGCCAGCCTAAAGGATTGGTAGGCGTTTGGCAAGCCTGCACCCGGCGTCTGGATAGACAGTACTTGCTGATATGCAGCCCTCTCCCAGGTTGGGAGAGGGCGGGACATTTATTAATAAGTTGGATACTTAGTCTTTGAGTTGGATTGGCGAGAGTCTGGACTGAAAGCTAACTTTTACTGTGAATGTTTTGTCTCGCCATTGATTGGACGAAGCGACCCGATACCTTGCCAGCGTGTAAATAAATCTAGGTCAATATCTAACTGGTCTAAGGCTCGACCAATCACAAAATCAACTAAATCTTCAATGGTCTGCGGTTGCTGATACCAAGCCGGAATTGCTGGGACAACCCGCACTCCAGATTCGGCGAGTAGTAATAAATTGCGTAGATGAATGATACTCAATGGCGTTTCACGTGGCACCACGATTACCCGCCGTCCTTCTTTGATTTGGACATCTGCTGCGCGCTCAAGCAAATCAGAACTATGTCCATGAGCAAGTTTTGCAACCGTTGACATACTACATGGGATCACAATCATGCCGAGCGTGCGATAGGAACCACTCGCAATCGTTGCCCCCACATTTGTAAAATTATGGCAGGTCAGCTTACCCCCCTGTTCTTGGGTCAACTCACGCCAAAACTCTTCTTGATGCACCAGATCAAGGGGAATAGTCGTCGCCATCTCATCACGCCAAACCTGATAGGCGGCCTTAGAGCAGACTAATTCGACGGCATGATCAGCTTGGAGTAAAAATTTGAGGGTGCGCCAGGCATAAATCATGCCCGAAGCTCCTGAGATAGCCAAAATTACAGGACGATGCATCAAAAAACTCAAGTACTTCTTCAATTATGTAGAACGCTGGTTAAAAATGTTCCTTGTCCTGTCAAGAGTCTGCAAAATTCCTAAGGGCGATTGTGAAGACCTTCGTTACAATATATAAGGTCACGAGGTTATGGGTCATGGTTGGCTTCAACGATATTATTAATTACTTCAAACCTTACTTTCGCACAACTATCCTCAGCGTTGGCTTGGTGAGTATCCTCGAAGTTCTCGAACTCAGTGTGCCCTATGCCACCGGACAAATTGTCAATGTTTTGGGTGGTCATGACCCTGATCCTATGGTTGTTCAACTAGTCCAAAGTTGGCATCAAGTCACTGGCTGGGAAATTACCCGCAATCTTACTTTAGGGTTACTCCTAGCTCTAGTGGCGGTGGCAACGGTTTTTGTGGCACCCATCCAACCCTGGATTGGCGATTGGTTTCATTGGGATACAGCTTTTCGGGCACGCCGGGATCACTTTGATTTGGCACAAAAAAAGATTTTGACCTTGCCTTTAGAATACTTTGATCAAAATAATTCGGGACGGCTAGCCGGACGTATTGCTCGGGGAATCTCTAACCATACCTGGACATTTCCTGAGGTAGCAGGGATTCTGTTACCCAAGTCCTTTCGGATTATCGGCGTTTTTTTGTTGATGCTTTGGATTGATTGGCGGGTTGCGCTGGTCTTCATGAGTTCTTTTATTGTAATTTGTACATTTAATATCCGGCAATTACAAAAACTAGTCAAAGTAGAAGAACGCCTAGATGCCTACGCCGAGGGTACCGAAAGCCGCACTTCAGAATTGATTACAAATATCAAAACTGTCCGCGCTTTTGCCACTGAAGAAGAAGAATTAACCCGTCAACGAACCCGCTCTAAACGCGAGTTTCAGGTGTTAGATTATCGTGTTCATAAGGGCTATGTGCGGCTGATCACTGTGCGCCGGACTATGGTACAACTTTGTGTCTTTGGAATCCTAGTCTATGCTCTATGGCAGACAGCAGTAGGACGTATTTCTGTGGGGAGTTTTATCACTCTGCTGACGATTAGTAGTACTGCCTATGCGGAAGTAACTCCAATTGGCGATATTGCTGAGATCATCTCGCGCCGCTATGCCTCAATGACGCGCTTTCACGAATTTCTTCAAGAGCCGACCAAAACTGATACCCAAGTTTTGCAAGCTGCACCCTCGATAGACTATGACTTTCAGGGTAAAGTCGAGTTGCGCGATCTTGTGTTTGGTTACAGTCGTCAGCGTCCTGTGCTCAAAGGCTTAAATCTAATTATTCAGCCGCGCCAAACTGTGGCTCTAGTCGGACGTTCTGGCTCCGGAAAATCTACGCTAGTCAAGCTACTGCTGCGCTATTTTGAGCCTCTGAGAGGTGGCTTATATATTGATGACCAGGATATTCGCACCCTGGATGTTCGGAGTTATCGTCGCCGCTTAGCCATCGTTCACCAAGATGTTGATATTTTTAATGGAACACTACTTTCTAATCTGACCTATGGTAATCCTCAGGCTAGTTTTGTTGAAGTAGAACGCGCTTGTGCGATTGCTCGGGTAGATGAATTTATCCATACCTTTGCTGATGGCTACCAGACGATTGTCGGTGAGCGCGGTGTGCGTCTCTCCGGTGGTCAAAAGCAACGCTTAGGCATTGCTCGGGCTTTAGTTTGTGACCCGGATATCCTAATATTTGATGAGGCAACTTCCAGTCTTGATTACGAATCAGAACACGCTATTCAACTCGCAATGCAAGATATCTTAGGTACCCGGACAACGCTGATTATTGCCCATCGCCTCAGCACCGTGCGTGATGCTGATGTGATTGTAGTCTTTGATGAGGGCATGATCGCCGAAACCGGCAATCATAAAGAGCTTCTCAAACACAATGGTATCTATGCCCACCTGCATCGTCTCCAAGCTGATGACCAATATCTAGATGTAGAACGCGCATTCACCTATGGGCAACCCTCTTAGGTGCTACCGGGAGGACGGGGTGATGAAGGTTCTAGGAGGTGTGTCAGATGGTCGATACTCTGTTGCTGTTGGCGCAAAATTTGGATCAGCATGGCGAGTTCCTTCTCTTGTAAGAGATTGAGTTTTTCGTGTATGAGTTCGATTTCTAGTTCAGCTTTGACATTGATTTGATAATCATGTTCAGCATGTTGACGATCAATTTCAGACTGACGATTTTGGCTCATCATAATGATGGGAGCCGTAAAAGCAGCCTGAAACGAAAGTACCAAATTTAATAAAATAAATGGATAAGGATCCCAATGCCCGATCCAAGCTGTCAAGTTAACCACAATCCACAACGCTAAAAAAGTACTCTGAGTCAAGATAAATGTCCAAGAACCAACAATGGTTGCAACCCGGTCTGAGACGCGCTGACCTAGGCTCATCTCATTTTTGGGAGGATTTTGGGCTGGTTTACTTTGGCGTAATTGCCCTAACAGTTGCTTTTCTTCAGCTGTGATTTTTAGAATTGGTGCTGCCATCCGTATCTTGCTGTAGGAGTTCGTCTTTATAGGGTAGTGCAAAATCCCAGCTGTTACAGCGATGGGCTACACTAAGAAAAAGTTTGCAGGAATCGTCATGAAGCGTTGGTTGTGGATGAGCTTTTTAGGTTTAGCACTTCCGGTAATGGCCGAAACAACCTTGCCCCAGACGATTGCCCAGTTTGATCAAGCGGCTTCACGCAAGGATATTACGAGTGTTACGACTTTTTATGATCCAAGTTTCAAAAATGGTGATGGCCTAACCCGTGACAAATTAACTAAAGCCTTGGGCACACTCTGGCAAAATCTCAATAATCCTGTTTATACCACCGAGATCTTATCTACCAAAAATGATGGAGAGCAGATGGTCATTGCCACAACCCGCACCAAGATCAGCGGGCGTTGGCAACAGGGACGGTTTAGCTTTGATCTGACTAGCGATCTAGAGGCCGAAAGCCGTTGGCAAAAAAATGGCACAGGTTGGCAATTGGTGGCGCAAACCATCAAAAATGAACGCACCGAAATCACCAATGGGCAACGTCCACCCAAAGTAGACATCACTATTCCTGCTGAAGTCAATGCAGGTAAAAATTATGAACTGGTCGCCTTATTACCCCAGCCCCTCGGTCAAAACCTAGTTTTAGGCGGTATTGCCCAATCCAGTGCCGCCACGATCACCCCCGAAGCTCCTTCTCTCGATGGTCTACAAGCAGGCGGGCTATTCAAAAAAAATCGCGTCCCGACGACTAAAGAAGACCAACTGGTGAGTTTGGGCTTTGTCCAAGGCGATGGTATGTACTTTGTGACCTACCGTATTAAAGTTAATTAAGGACAGCTGCCGTCATGGCAAACCTTAAGTAAGTCTGGTGATGCTGGACATCAGTCCGCTTGTAGCGGATCATAGATGAAGTAGGGTTAGCCAATGCACGTTACTCAGCCCACGCCCAATCGTCCCGGAACCAATGTTCGCAAACTCGAAGCAGCGCGAACCAATCGAGCTTTGTGGTTGGGTGTGGCTTCTGTGTCGTTGGCTGTGCTGGCGGTAGTCTTGCTTATTTTCAGTCCTGTAGCCGTGTTATTTTCTGCGCCTTTATTGTTTTTATCTATTTATATTGGTAACAATCTCAACCAACAAAGCCTGCTGGTTTTTAATGCTCGGCGTGGTGCGCAGGCTGAAGAATTGGTCGGACAAACCCTAGAACAGCAACTCCCTGACTGGCGGTTTTTACACAATGTTTTACTACCTGACTTAGGAGACATTGACCATTTGGGTGTAGGGCCCGGCGGGGTGATCTTGGTAGAAACCAAAAGTCAACGCGGTACGATGGTCATCTCACGCGGACGCCTGGGCTTTCGTCAACCCTTGGGTACGCGCTGGTCTGGTAAAGACCCGGTCGCCCAAACCCGTAAACTCACGGATTTTTTGAAACAAAAAGAACTCTCGGTCATGTCCTTTCTATGTTTCCCTTTTGCCCAAGTCAAGCCGATGAAGCTCAAAGGGATTCATTTAGTTGATCTCAATCTTCTACTAGATGACATCCAAACTTTGCCGATGATCTATACCGTAGATCAAGTTGAGATTACCTATCAGCTACTCGAAGAACTCGTCTCAGTAACCTGACTTAGCCCTACCATAACGCGCTCAATTTGGCTGGCAATTTTGCTGGCTGCTGCTTCTTCTTGCAGCCAAATTACTTCGGGTGCTCGTTGATTGCGATAGAGCCAAGTTGCGATCAGATGAAATTCGTCTAACTGTTTTTGGGGTAGATGAAAAGTAGGCGTAGGCGTAGCTATGTCATAACGCGCCATTGCAGCTTTGAGAGGGTGATGGAGCGGCCAATCTGCCCGTGTAAACACTTGGCTTGCTGCTAATAAACCGCCCTGAATCCAAAAGACCTGGGCTTGCTCGGGTTGCAACGTCGGATAAATAGCACAGACATCTAAAACAACTTGCTGTTTGCGCCAGCTCTGTTGTTTGATAAATTTTTTGAGCGCACCATGACGGTCACGCCAGAGTGCTGCTTGTTCGTAGCGTTCTGCTTGGGCAGCATCCGACATTTTGAGCTTGGCCTGGGTTAATAGCTCTTCACCCCCCCCACCTGTGAGCAAAGCCCGGAGCGGCTCTAGGCGCAAACCATACTCAGTGGGGCTAATCCAACCCCGGCAGGGCGCACTACAGCGGTGCATTTGATCTAACAGACAGCCGTGATGGATTTCTGCAAAATCTTGGCAGGTGCGCAACTCTAGTAAAACGCTGATTTGTTTGACTAAGGGATACAAATACTGAATTTTACGATAGGGACCAAAATATAACGCCCCATCTTCAGCTAAGTCGCGGGTTACTTCGAGACGTGGATAGGCATCTTGCAGATCTAAGCGCAAAAATGGGTAATGTTTCCAGCGACGCTGGGCGCGATTAAAGGGAGGTAACTGTTCTTTGATCAGGCGATTTTCTAAAATCAGTGCCGCGAGTTCGGAGCCTGTCGGCTGTACTTCGATGGTCTGAGCTTCAAACTTGAGCCGTTCGGTTTGTGTCGAGTGTCCACCACCTGTGCGTAAATAGGAACGCACCCGTTGCCTGAGGTGGACGGATTTGCCCACGTACAAAAGTTTGTCCGCCGCTCCGTAAAACAAATAAATGCCCGGGCCATTAGGTAATTCGCGCCATTGATCGAGAGATACACGCATATCCTTAATTTACCGCTCATGCGAACTCAGGCAAGGTTAATCAAACTCAAAATTCCTAAATGTGGGGTATAAAGTAGACTAGGATAATTATTCTTCTCCTAACGGATGGTCATGAAAGTTTTCTGTCCCCAAAATTTATTTAATCAGCACTTAAACTTGGTTAGCCGCGCTGTGGCAACACGGCCTCAGGCGCAACCAATTTTGACTCATATTCTTTTTGAGGCCAGCGAAGACCAAGACGGCGGCTTTATTCGCTTGACGGGCTATGACACAGAACTTGGCATCGTTAGTAAATTCCCGGCTCAAGTAGCCGAACCGGGAGCCTTGACTTTGCCATCGCGTCTGTTGAGTGATATTGTTTCTCGTTTACCTAATTTGGATATTTGTCTGATGGGCGAAGGTCAGGGCGATGAGCTGACCGCACTTACCCTAGAATGCGGAGCGGGTTCCTACGAAATTCGGGGCCTGAGTAGCGAAGACTACCCGTCTTTACCAGAACTACCCCAGGAAGAAACGCTACAACTGGCAGTAGAACGCTTTTTAGAAGGCATTCGCATGACCTTGTTTGCCGCTGCGACCGATGAGAGTAAACATATTTTGACTGGCGTTCATCTGCAAGGCACAGCGCAAGGGTTGGAATTTGCCACTACCGATGGTCACCGCTTGGCGCTCGCTGGGATGCCCGAAGAACTCGGAACCAGCGCTCTTGAGAATATTGCCATGACGATCCCGGCACGTACGCTACGCGAGCTAGAGCGCATGTTAGCCAGCAATCCGGCTGAGAGCTTTGAGGCTAAATTTGACCATTCACAAATCGTATTTTCACTTGCCGACCAAACCTTGATGTCACGACTGCTAGATGGTCAATATCCGAATTATGGTCAACTGATCCCCAAAAGTTTTACCCGTCAAGCGAGTATGAACCGCAAAGAATTTATCTCTGTTCTCGAACGCATTGCGGTCATTGCCAGCCAAAAAAATAATATTGTGCGTCTTGAGGTCAATGATGACCTGATGGCCTTGTGTGTAGATGCGCCTGATGTGGGTAAAGGCCGTGAGGAGTTAGGCATTCAGCTGGTCGGTGAACCATTGACAATTGCTTTTAATGTCAAATATCTGATGGAGCCGCTCAAAGTTATGGATGCGCTTGATGTGCAGTTGAATTTTAATGGCGCGGTCAATCCGGCGGTACTTAAACCGCTCGATAGTAGTGCCTTGCAATATTTGGTTATGCCAGTACAGATACGTAATTAACTTATAGAGCCAATGAGTTCCATGGAAAAAGTTAATTTGGCGGAAAAGTTCTCGTTATTTTCTGATCAATGGTCACCGAAGATACTGGGTGAGCTTAATGGTCAACAGGTCAAAGTAGCCAAAATTCAAGGAGAGTTTTTGTGGCATCAACATGAGCAGGAGGATGAGTTGTTTCTGGTTGTGCGGGGTGCCTTCCGGATGGAGTTTCGTAGTCATAGTGTGGAGTTGGCGGCTGGCGAGTTTTTGATTGTGCCGCGTGGAGTGGAGCATCGACCTATTGCGGATCAAGAGGCAGAAATTTTACTGTTTGAACCAAAAACTATTGCCCACACGGGTGAGGTTCAAAGTGACCGCACGGTTCCTACGGAATCACAGCAATGGATATGATGAGATTGTTGATCTGTTCGCTGTTTTAGGATACCAAGCAATCTCTTGCTACGGTAAGGGTAGTAAAAAATTCAATCGAGATTTTGTACGTATTCCTGCTGACTACGTACATGATTATGTATCCATGAACCAGAGCTATCATAGTTGGGCGACCTGGGAATATTAACAGCATTCCAGATAGTATAAAATGCAGGTTTGAGTATTTCAGTTATATCATCTTCATGAGTCTGAAGTAAGACTTCAGGTACCATAAGCACATCTCTATCAATTGAGTAAGACGAATGAGAGAGTCCATCTGGATCAATTGAATAAGGTGAAAGAGTTTTAGTAATCAAGTCCTCATCACAGTCCAGATGGCAACTACGATAGTCTTTTACTCCAAGGAGGCTAAGCATGATGGCAAAGGGAGGCTGAACACCTAGATTTTTTAAATGGGTAAACCACTCTGGTATTTTTTCAACAAGACTTTTCTCATGATTAGACATACATATAGATTTTAGTTTAAAGGGAAGGATATCAGCAATGACATATTCTAAAATACCATTATGAAATACTTGAACATAACATTCAGTTCCAAATAAATCGAAACGGTATTTAGAAAAAAGTTTCCCATCAAAGTTGAGTCTGTTTTGCTTAAGTCCTTCGTTTTCCTTGCAAGGATAGAAATGACAGTCACTCTGAACAATATCAAATTTAGTGTTCATCTCTAAACTTACGAAAGGTACTAGATGAAATACAACAAGAGCTTCTCTACACATACGAATTGGCATTTCTCCAGCCGATAATCCAGCCAATCGATCATGACGCCATGTTTTAATAAGTTGAGTTACATCTGATTGAGCAAATGCTAAGCATACTTGTTCAATATCCATTCGATCCTTAGCTCTAGAGGTTCTAGTCCAAAATCGAAATTTGTAATCATGATCAACTGCATGCGGACGCACAAAACTTCAGCTGACACGAATTACAGTGGCTACTTTGCTATCATCAAACGTTACTGCATCAACTTGAACTCTAGGTAATCGAGGCACTATACCAGAGCCAAGTATTTTTTCTAATCGATCCGTCTCATTGGCTAACTTATCTGGATCAATTGTCAATCCACACAATTTAGGAATGCCTTCTTCATCTTCTTTGATCCCCAAAATAACAGTTCCACCAGAAGTATTAGCAAAAGCTACAACATCTGCGCGTAGTTCATTTTTTGCTTCATCACCATTTCCATAAGTTTCACTTTTGTAGTCAAGTGTGCGACTTTCTCGTTCTCTATCGTCAACCAAAGCATTTATTGCATCTTTTAATTTGTTAGCAGGAAGATTAAGTAGCGTCATCAAATATTGCTCACGAATCATTATTACCTAATTATAAATGTTTATCTCGATGCTTGCCAGATACTCTAATATGCCAACGTATTCATGAATCCATCGCAGAAAACTCCAGACCCGACGGGGTAAAATAGCTTAGTAAGAGTTACCCCATGGCAAAACCCAAAAGTCTATTTCAATGCTCCAACTGTGGTGCCGAATCCCCTCGCTGGTTAGGTCGTTGTTCCGAATGTGGCGAATGGAACACCTTCCTTGAACAAGTTGTTACACCCACGACAACCACCCGCAAAAAAGCCCCTGGTCAAGCCCTACGCTCCCAACCCATCCAAAGCATTACCCAAGAAAACTTTGCCCGTTTAGACACTGGCTATGGCGAACTCAATCGCGTCTTAGGTGGCGGTATTGTCCCCGGCTCGCTCGTATTAATCGGTGGCGACCCCGGCATTGGCAAATCTACCTTACTGCTACAAGTTGCCCAAAAATTAGCCCTCTACTACCCAACTTTGTATATGTCCGGTGAAGAATCCGTACAACAGGTCAAAATGCGTGCCGACCGTCTGCAAGCAGGCGATGAACAGCTGTTTTTATTATCAGAAACTGACCTCGAAATCGTCTTACAAGAACTTGAAGAACTCAAACCTAAATGTGCCGTGATTGATAGTATCCAATCAATTTATTTACCGACGATGACCTCAGCGCCCGGTTCTGTCTCTCAGGTACGTGAGTGTACGGCTGCCCTGATGCGCTTGGCTAAACGGGTAGGCATGAGTTTATTTATTGTCGGTCACGTCACCAAAGAAGGTGCTATCGCTGGACCCAAAGTCCTCGAACATCTCGTAGATACGGTGTTATATTTTGAGGGTGACCGCTTCCAGAGTTATCGACTTTTGCGCTCTGTCAAAAATCGTTTTGGGGCAACCCATGAGATTGGTATTTTTGAGATGACCAGCAGCGGTTTGACCGAAGTCGATAACCCTTCACAGTTATTTCTATCGAGCCGCGAAGACCGTAATTCTGGTACGGCGGTGATCGTCGCCTGTGAAGGAACCCGCCCGCTCGTCGTCGAAGTGCAAGCCCTGGTCAGCACGACTAGTTATGCTTCGCCCCGGCGCACTGTGACTGGACTCGAATATAACCGCTTCCTACAAATTCTTGCCGTACTCGAAAAAAGAGTCGGGATTCCTCTATCTAAGCTAGATGCCTATGTGTCATCGGTGGGTGGTTTGATGATCAATGAACCCGCGGCTGACTTGGGCGTGGCAGTGGCGGTGGCGGCGAGCTTCCGAGACCGCTTGGTTGATCCGCAGACCGTGATCCTCGGTGAAGTGGGTCTAGGCGGTCAAGTCCGCCCGGTTCCTCAACTCGAATTACGCCTGAAAGAAGCTGCCAAATTAGGGTTTACCCGTGCCATTGTCCCACGCGGTTCTCTACCCAAAATTCCTGGTCTGCACCTGATCCCGGTAAGCCGCGTTTTAGAAGCCCTAATTGCGGCATTACCCGAGACCCCGAATGACAGCCCTTAACCCAATTGGATATTGGTGAAAGTGATATCAGTATGCTTGCTCTCGCCGTTTTCGATGCCACTGACCACTTGTTTGGTCATCAAATAATGACCATCAAAAGGTACATAACTGTCCTCAAAACGCATTTGCCGCACCACTTGTCCGGTTTGGGGATTGGTAAAAACAGCATTATACAAAGAGGAAATATAGCCTTTGCCCGTATCTAGTTTATCGAGATGGTTGATTGTAAAAGCGACCCGTCCCATCACCCGCGAAACCTGTACCATCTGAGCATCCCGGACTTTGTAATGAGAACCCATCGCATCGCCGCCGACTTTGATTGGTTGGGCTCCAGTACTGTCAGCCTCGCCATCAAAAATAAATTCATGGTTACCATGGGAAGTCGCAAAATCCGAAGGCTTACGATGTACCACGACATCTTTGAGCTGGTTGCGTAGCCATTCTTCGGCAGCGGGATCAGCCGTTGCAACGCTAACTTGCATATCTGCTGTAATTTTGATGGTGCCAGTATAGGTTTGCCCATTGAGATTGAGCACAAAGTCTGCGGTGTAACCAGGAAACGTACTGTCCCAGGTATAACGATTTTCATAGGCGGCCTGAAAGAGGTCACGGGCACTGGTGGTGACAAGCTGACTCATGGTGTTACCTTAGCTACAAAATCCAGTATACCAAAGGTTATTAGACCAAAACTTCGCTGGCATTATTTGGGCTTTCGACCAATTTGACCCGATGAAGTTGAGCGCCGAGTTCAGCTATGGGTTGTTTGAGTAACTCGGCGATGTGAAGGGCAATATTCTCGGCAGTCGGCACGACTTGAGCAAAGTAAGGAACATCTTTGTTCAAAAACGTATGGTCAAAGGGCTTAACAACTTGGCTCTCAATGGCTTTTTCGAGGGCAACTAAGTCGATGATCATGCCTGTACGCGGGTTGATTTCACCCTTGACAGTCACTTCGAGTCCATAGTTATGACCATGTCCATTGACCCTGGCACACAAGCCATAGATTTCTTGGTTTTCTTCTAAACTCAAACTATCGAGTGCCAAACGATGGGCGGCGCTGAAATGGGTGGCAACGGTTAAATAGGCGTGCATAGCTTCTCCTTGATATTCGGCCCAGAGATGATCATTCTCAAAAAGTTGAATCTTGCTTACGGGCAAGTGAGCGCGCAAGCGTTGCCAAATCGTATGGGCAAGCCATTCTGTCGTTGGCAGTGTGTTTGCCATTTCTGGCCAGACTTCGTTGAGTAATTGATAATTAAGCGGCTCAGTCACCCGCCGACGAATCTCGTGCTTTACATTCGACAGATTGAGCACCATGCCATAATTATCAACCGCCCCGGCCATGGTCACAAATAAGGTGTAATCATGCCCATGAAGGCGCGTTGTTGGCCCAAAACGGGTGAGGTTCTCGATTTCAGAAAGTTCTTCTAACCAGTAGCGGTGGGTAGCTGTAAACTTGGCGCGACGGATAATCGTACATTGCATGGGTAGGTTCTGGGTTGCACCTTTACTAGTTTACCAGCATTACAAAAGTTTACATCTGCTAGGACTGCTAAATTTTCAGGTAGGCAGCCTCAGTACAAACAGGCTTTTAGACACCTAATTGCCCCGCTTCTAACAGCGATTTAAACTTATCGAGATCGGCTTGGAGGTTTTCGCTTAGCCACTGGGTCAAACCTACTTGCTCTACAATGAGCTTAATTAGGCCATCGGGCGCAGCGACGGCTAGGGTAAGTTTGAGGCGACAGCCCTGATCAGCCGGAAAAAATTCAATTTGACCACGATTTTTGTAGCCAGTGACTGATTCCCAAGCCACTAAACGTAAAGGAATGAGCCGGGTAATCCGCGAGGTCCATTCAATATTTACAAAATCACGCCCAAACCGCCAATAGGAATGATTTTCGCGCTGGGGGTCTTGTTTGACCTCACGTACATACTGCATCCAGCGCGGTAGGTTTTCGAGATTTGACCAAAGCTCATAGACTACCGCCACGGGACGATCTACCACCACTTCGACACTGCGTTCTAACACAACACACCCCATTCCTTAAATTCAGGTGCGCCACACCATCTGTCCGTGATAATAACCTGCGAGCTCGCCATCTTGACTGACTTTTAGGGCATAACCATAGCGAGAGGCCAAACGGGCGGTTTTGGTACGTGCGCCCTCGGAAGTATCACTGAAGATCAACTCGTCAGCGGGGTTTTTGAGAATTGCGCCAAAACCATGCAAGTGACCTTCGCGATCAAGCACCACCGCCCCATCTAGCATAGCGAGGTTAGCCAACAGTGCAGGACTCATTTCGGCAACAGGACGATGGGCTACCAAAGGATGCAAGAGCGACTTGGCATAGGTTACATCCATCTTGTCGCCACTGAGATCATCGCGTTGCATCAGGAGTTGGTGACGTTTTTCGGGGTCATCAAGGATCAAAATCAAGCCACCATGACGGGTTGCAGCGAGGTTGATTACGGTCTGAAAAAGTACTTTGCCAAGAGCCTGACCGATATGCGCGACCAGATGTTTATATTTTGTCCCGAGATCCAATAACCGCCAGCCCTGATGACGCAACTCAAAAGCCCATTCACCTTGCCAAAAAACTTGTACCGAACCCTGCGTCGTGAGCAGCAATAAAATACTCCCAGATTTGCGGGTAGCCCGAGCATGATAGCTGTGCATGTTCGGATAAAGCGGCGGGCTATCAATATTATCTTGGCTATCTGGCAGACCCTGACTAAAATCCAGTAATTCGACGAGATTGCCCTGACTATCGGTGAGATAGACAATCTGATCGCCGTCCCCAAAGCGTTGGAATACTTTGGACTCCAAGAGATGAGCTGAGAAACTTCCGGCGGGAGATTTACCTTGACACCGTTGGGGATCAATCAAAACCCCAATTTGTAAAGGTTGATTCTCAAAGGTTGCGCGCACCAATTTGCTGATTACTTCGAGCATTTGGGCGAGCCAACCTGCTTGATAGACGACTTTTTGACCGGGGATCGTCTGTAAAAAAGCTGCCACAATGTGATCGGCTGGTGCGAATAGATAGGAAAATGGGTCACTGCTCACAGGGATATCGTCTAGGGTAAGCGCTGCATCCATACACGCATGAACTGCCACAGTTGAGCGAATCAGATGACGTTCATAAAAACTAAAGGGGGCTGCCGGATAACGGGTTAACCAAAAATAACGCTCCAACAAACGATGATAAAATAAGGTACCCTCAGCGAGAGTGTTAAATTCTTGATTACGGATTACATCAGGTTCATTGAGAAATTCTTGTACCTGAGCATCAGCAAGTAACTGTAACTTGGTACCGGCAATGAGTAAGGGTAAGCGTTCTGCAAACCGCTGGGCAAGGCGCTGGCGTAACAATGAACGCATTTGTAGATATTTGGAGTCTGAGATCATTGGTAGGTCTTGCTGACTCATGCCCATAGCCAATTGGGTTGCTACGATTCTAACAGCTGTTTGGTCTGATAGCAGTTTATTTCCCTGACTAATAATTAAGGTGAGCAAGTTTTTTTGGAGCTCCAAAAACCAAAAAGCTAAGATCGCTAAAATTCCTAAATTTTGATATGAATGCTACAATTTGAAGCAAATCAATGAAGCAATAATTACCTTAATGTTGCTTTTCTGAGTCGAAATCATTGTAAAGTTTTACAAACCTAGTCTAATGTGAGAAAGTCTTAAGTAGCGGGTTTACCCTTTACGGAGCTATCAGGTGATGAAGTTGCCCTCTTCTACAAAACATGTTTTGGTCGGATTGCACATAGCTGCCATGTTATTTGGACTGGTGGGAATGGTGGTGTTACCCCGTACACCAGGGTTTTTTGATAATTTACCCGAAGCGGGTCAACAAATATATGCAGCTGGCATGTCTCAGGGCGGGCCGGTTTATATTGTTTTAGGATTGTTAGCACTGGCTTTACATGGTAGTCAAGTTTTGGGAACCCGTCGTCTATTGCAGTTCATGATTCCGGCTCTAGGCTTATCTCTGGGCAGTGAGCTTTTGGGAACGAGTACGGGTTTTCCTTTTGGGGCTTACAGCTACACCGAATTGTTGGGGGTCAAAATTGCAAGCCTGGTTCCGATTGTAATCCCGATGTCTTGGTTTTATATGGGCTTGATTTCCTATTTGTTGGCACGCGCTGCATTCAAAGATGTACCTGGACTAGTCGGCACCGTCGGTTCGTTGTTTTTAGGTGCTGGGATGTTGACTGCTTGGGATCTCGCCCTTGACCCAGCCATGACCCTAGCTTATGGCCCGATGTTTTGGGAGTGGCATCAAACTGGGCCGTTTTTTGGGATGCCTCTACAAAATTTTGCAGGCTGGTTTGCGACAGGTTTGCTCTATATGAGTGTGGCGCGTGTGTTGTGGCGTAGAGATATTGTGATCAGCCGTGAGCAGCTTAGTTTACCTCTGGTGATCTACACTGCCAATATCGCTTTTGCCTGCGCGATGTGCCTGGGATCCCTCGAAATCGATTTACGGATTCCGGTGCTGCTCGCAATTGTCCTTGGTCAAATTCCGGCTCTACTCTGCTGGTGGTTTGCTGATAGCTCTTTGATCCCTTCAGCCGAAGCGAGTTACGACCCGGCGGCGGAATGATTGGGTTACTCCTTTTACAAACTGCAGCTCTCCTGATTTTATTGGCACGCTTAGCGCAAGGGCGTACCCGTTTACCGCCTTTGGCACCTGTTCTTAAAAATGAACCCCAGACTTCGGTCTCGGTCATTATTCCGACGCTCAATGA
Source organism: Gloeobacterales cyanobacterium (assembly GCA_038226175.1). Lineage (GTDB taxonomy): Bacteria > Cyanobacteriota > Cyanobacteriia > Gloeobacterales > Anthocerotibacteraceae > JBBRQP01. The sequence goes on along the minus strand of JBBRQP010000013.1, from coordinate 13,182 downwards.
AGAAAATCGTCTTGCGCCTTGTCTGGAGGGTCTACATCAGCAAGGTAACTTACTTAAAGAAGTTCTTATCGTCGACAGCCGTTCGACTGACGGTACGCTCAAACTAGTTGAGGCAATGACCAAACGGGATGCCCGCTTTCGGTGGGTAACCGATGATCCACTTCCACCCGGTTGGGTCGGACGACCCTGGGCTTTGCAATATGGATTTGACCAAGCAACAAGTGAATGGGTCTTGGGTATTGACGCGGATACCTTGCCACAACCGGGGCTAGTGGCAGCCGTAGTTAAAGCTGCCGAGACTGGAAAATATGATGCCCTTTCTCTTTCGCCCTGCTTTGTGGTCAAAACTAATGGTGAAAATTGGTTACATCCGGCTTTGTTACTGACCTTGATTTGGCGCTGTGGGCCGACAGCCAGTGCTCAAGATGCCCCAGCGGATCGGGTACTTGCTAATGGACAATGCTTTCTATCACGACGCGCCATGCTGGCGAATCAGGGCGGCTATAGCAGTGCTAAGGCTTCTTTTTGTGATGATGTGACCTTGGTCAGGCATTTGGCGCGCAATGGGGTGCGGGTTGGATTTTTGGATGGTTCGCGGGTGCTCAAAGTCAGGATGTACACCTCATTTATGGAAACTTGGCGAGAGTGGGGACGCTCGCTGGATCTCAAGGACGCGACAACACCGATTCAACAGTTAGGTGATGTGGTTTTTTTGGTGCTTACGCAAGGGTTGCCGCTCCCCTTACTGATTGTTTTGGCCATCAATGGACTCATCCCCAGCTCTGACCTGATTTTGACAGCACTGATCGCGGTTAATGGGATCTTACTAGCATTACGCTTGTTATTATTACTGGCGATGGCCAACGGTTTTGAGGGTAAAAATATTTTCTTTTGGCTCTCACCTTTGGCTGACCCACTGGCGGTTTTGCGCATTATCTTATCGAGTATACGGCGGCCTAAGCGGTGGCGGGGTCGGGAGTATTAGAAGCAACTTGATATTTTCCGACACATGCTAAAAAATAGGCTTCCAAATTAGGACGTTCGTGTTTAAGTTCGAGTAGCAGACCATTGGCTTGGGTGAGCGTTTGCAGAAAATTTTCGACACTCACGGCGAGTATTCCCTCAGCTTGCAGACCAGTCACCCGCAGAGGGTGTACTATCGCGCTAAAGACACTGGGATCTGCCACCCTAAATGTGACATGCACGTGTTCCTCACTGCCCAATAGTTCTGTTAAAGTTCCTTGGGCTACTAAGTTACCCTGCACCAAAATACCCACCCGGTCACAGAGCATCTCGACATCTGTAAGTAAGTGACTATTAAAAAAAATTGTTTTGCCCTCAGCTTTGAGGCGCAGCAACAATTCGCGCATATTGACCCGGCCTAGCGGATCAAGTCCTGACATCGGCTCATCCAAAAACACTATTTCTGGGTTGGGTAGAAGGGCTTGAGCCAGCCCAAGGCGTTGCAACATCCCTTTGGAATACGTACGTAAAGGCTGATGACGTGCAGACGCACGCAAGCCAACGGTCTGCAAAAGTTCGGGTATCGCCAGGGGTGCTACGCCAAAAAGTTGTGCCGTAAATTTTAGGACCTCCTCCCCGCTCAGATATTCATAAAAATAAGGATTTTCTGGTAAATAACCGATGCGTTGCTTAGCCTCTATTTGCCCCGGTAGCCATCCTAAGACTGTGGCTGTTCCCGATGTGGGTGCGGTGATGCCCAATAGGATCTTAAGCAAGGTTGTTTTACCTGCCCCGTTAGGTCCGAGTAAGCCAAAGGTTTCGCCCCGCTTGATTTTTAGAGAACAGTTTTGTAGAGAAACCACGACCCGATTGAGCCAAAATCCTGTGCGGTAGGTTTTGCCTAAGCCTTGCGTCTCAATGGCATACATGCCCGTATTTCCTTGCATTTCTTATTATCCTGCCCCAAGTCAGGAGTTTTTTAGATCACGGGGCGATTTTTGGGCTACGCTCTCTATAAATTACATGAAATTGCCATGGACGTTGCCCACCCGGTCATTGCCTTTGAAAATCTTGAGAAAACCTTCGGCACCCTAAAAGTCTTGCAGGGTATCAGCGGGCAAGTTTATGGCGGCGAAGTTGTAGCAGTCATTGGCTCATCTGGCTGTGGTAAAAGCACTCTCTTACGCTGTTTTAATCGTCTCGAACAGGTCAATGGCGGCAAACTCTTAGTCAATGGTCATGACCTGACTAATCCAGCTCTCGATTTAAATCAATTACGTACCGAAGTGGGGATGGTATTTCAGCAATTTAATTTATTTCCCCACATGACCGTATTAGATAATCTCACCCTAGCACCGCGTCAAGTCCTCAACCACACCCTGTCAGATAGTCAGGCGGCAGCACGGCGCTATCTCGATAAAGTCGGCTTACTGGCAAAAGCCGAGAGTTACCCGGATCAACTCTCCGGCGGTCAAAAACAACGGGTTGCTATTGCCCGTAGTCTCTGTATGAATCCCCAAATCATGCTCTTTGATGAGCCGACGAGTGCCCTTGATCCCGAACTGGTCGGGGAAGTACTTCAAGTGATGCAAACCCTTGCCGCAGAGGGTATGACCATGGTCATTGTCACTCACGAAATGGCCTTTGCCCGTGATTGTGCTGACCGCATTTTCTTTCTCAATCAAGGGCGTATCGAAGAAGAAGGCCCTGCCCGTCAAGTGATTAACCATCCCCAAAGTGAGCGCCTACAGGCATTTTTGCGGCGCATGAGTTTTGCGGCCTAGAAAAAATCTCGATCATCCCCAAAAATTTGTGACTTCGGCTATTCTTTATTCAAGTGTCCGGGGCGTGCAATGCGGTGGCAAGTGCTAGGACTTTGCGGGGTGATGCTCTGCCTTAGCCAACAACCGAGTTGGGCAGGCTGGTCGATGACCGTAGATGTGATGACCGCCGAAGGCCAGCCCTATGTCCCTTTAGTTAAAATTGCCCGTTCTTTAGGCTTGACCTATCGCGTTACTCCCGATCAAGCCTTAAATTTTACTTATCAGGGGCGTGATGTGGCGATCTCAGCACACCCGATTGCCGTGATTAGTGACCAATTTATTCCGCTGAGTGTACATCCCTACTGGCAAGGCTCAGAGCTATGGGTGCCCCTGGATGCCATCCAAAAAATTTTTGCCGTGCAGGTCAATTGGCACATTCATACCCAAGAAGCGGTATTTAGTACGGTAGCGCCTGAGCGGTAGTTTGTTAGTAATTCCTTATGCTTTACCATGCGTTTAATCAGGCGATGCCATAATTATTCCACCCTACGGAAATTTCATGGTTGTTGCTCCCAAAGTCCTTGTCCAAAAAGACGCGCTATTTACCCTAGACTTACCTTTTGCGGTAGAATGCACGCTTTGGCGGCAACGCTTTTCTCCGATGCTTCAGACCACCGGGCCTCGCGTAACCGTGATTTCGGGCTTACATGGCGATGAATTTGATGGTGGCTATATTTGCTATCGTTTAGCGCAGTTTTTGCAAAATCTTCCTCCCGGTTGGACCCTCGAAGGGACTGTCCATTTATTGCCTAATATGAATCCACTGGGTACCAATATCAGCCAACGCTTTGTCGGATTTACGCCGAGCGACCTCAACCGTAACTTTCCGGGTAGTAGTCGAGGCAGCAGCGAAGAGCAACTAGCGGCGGCGATTTTTCAAGAAGCCGTGCAGGCGGATGTGTGCATAGACATTCACAGTAGTAATGAATTTTTATTGGAGTTACCGCAAGTCCGGGTAGTTGACCACTCCCATCTACGCAATCTTGCCCAGGAGTTGGGGTTAGACGTAGTTTGGACGCATAGTCCGCAGCATTGGATTGGGGGAACGCTTGCTAAGGCTCTTTTTGAGCGGCAAGTCTCAGCGCTAGTCGTCGAGCTAGGAGCCGGTAAACGGCTGCACCAAGCGTGGAGTGAGCGCGTTGTCCAAGGCATTTTACATCTGTGGGTACACCTCGGCGTCTTACGGGTACAAAGTCCTTTACCTGTGCTGCCCTTTTCGCGGGTTGCCGATGAAAATAGTGTGTTGTACGTCAATGCCCCCAAAGCTGGTTTACTCGTACTCGAAAGTGGCATCCAAGTAGGTATTGCAGTGCAAGCTGGTCAAAAGATTGGTCAGGTAATAAGTCCCACAAGTCTTGTCCAGACAGCAATTTATGCACCAGCGGGGGGCTATTTATTTACGTTGCGTGTACATCCTTTGATCTATGAAGGCTCTTTGGTCGCGCGCTTAGTGCGTGGTGTGTGATTAGTTAGCTTACAATAAGTAGGACTTTCACAACATTAGATGCGATGCGGGCAAAACGGGTAGTACTGGCGTATTCCGGTGGGGTAGATACTTCGGTATGTATTCCCTACTTGCGCCACGAGTGGGGTGCCGAGTCGGTGATTGCCCTCTCCATTGACCTCGGACAAAACGAGGATATGGAAAAAGTTCGTCAAAAAGCCCTAGCATCCGGTGCCAGTGAGGCTTACGTTTATAACGGTACCGAACTGTTTATTACGGATTATATTTGGCCAGCGCTGGCGGCTAATGCCCTTTATGAAGGTCAGTATCCTTTAGCGACAGCCTTAGCTCGGCCTTTGATTGCCCGCCTGCTAGTCGAAGTTGCCGCACAGACGGGAGCCGATGCAGTAGCGCATGGATGTACTGGCAAGGGTAATGATCAAGTACGGTTTGATGTCTCAATCCAAGCGCTCAATCCTACCCTAAAAGTCCTCGCACCTGCTCGTGAATGGGGTATGTCGCGTGAAGAAGCGATTGCTTACGGCGAGCGCTATGGTATTGCTTCACCCGTCAAAAAGAAATCACCCTATTCTATTGATTTCAACTTATATGGTCGCTCGATTGAATGCGGAATTTTAGAAGATCCTTGGGCTGAGCCGCCAGAAGAAATTTATGCCATGACCCGGAGTCTGGCGGATTGGCCCACAGAGACCGAATACGTAACCGTTGGTTTTGAGGGTGGTATTCCTACTAGTTTGGATGGAGAAGTTCTATCGCCCTTGCATCTGATTACACAGCTTAATCAACAGGTGGGCAGTCATGGCATTGGGCGCATTGACATGGTAGAAAATCGGCTAGTCGGCATTAAGTCACGGGAAATCTACGAGTCTCCGGCGGCTATGGTACTGATTACGGCTCATAAGGCTCTCGAAGCTATGACCCTGCCGCGTGAGGTTAGTCACTATAAACAGCAACATATCGAACCTACCTATGCCCAATTGGTCTATAACGGACTTTGGTATAGTCCGTTGCGTACCGCTCTAGATGGTTTTTTACAACCAACCCAAACCGTAGTAACCGGTGAAATACGCCTAAGACTCTTCCAAGGGCAGGCGACAGTCGTCGGGCGCAAGGCAGCAAAGTCTCTCTATAGTGATGATTTGGCGACCTATTCGGGAAGTGATGCCTTTGACCATCGGGCAGCGGAAGGATTTATCTATGTCTGGGGTCTGCCTACTAAAGTCTGGTCTGAAGTCCACCGTCCCTAAAATTGGGCTGGCGCTACTCTCAGGTCTTAGTCTAGGACTCGCCGCCCAACCTGTGGGCTGGTGGCCTCTGGCTTGGGTTGGTTTGGTGCCACTATATCTGAGTATCTATAACAGCAGCCCTCAGCAGGCTTTGGCTTTGGGTTGGTTGGCAGGTAGTAGTTACTACTTGATCTTACTGAGCTGGCTTTTGGGGATGCACCCGCTCACTTGGCTGGGCATTTCCTTCTGGCCCAGTCTGGGCATAGCCTTCGGAGCTTGGCTGGTCGTGAGTATATTTGAGGGCTTGGCCTTTGGGATTTGGGCTGGGGTATTAGCGATGACGCAAACTTGGGCGCATTGGCAGCGGGTAATCTGGGCGGTGGGAACTTGGACACTGGTGCAAACAGTCTGGTCAAGTGGTGATTTGGCCTTTCCTTGGGGTGTACTCGCTGCGACCCAGCGTGATAGCTGGTTTTTACCCTGGGTACAACTCGGCGGTGCAGGATTATTAAGTGCTCTGATCGTCGGTGTGAATAGCTGGGTAGGAGAGGCGATACGCAGTACTGGTGACTCACGTCTGAAATTAGTCAGCGGATTGCTCATAGTCCTAAGTCTGGCGCTTAGTTGGCGTGGGCTGTCGCCCTCAGCCGGAAAAACACTCAAAATCGGGGTTATCCAAGGCAATATTGCCCAAGCCGAACGCAATCGGCTTGGGGCTGCGGGGGTCATGGCAATTTATACGGCAGGATATCGCCATTTAGCCCTAAAAAAACCGGATTTGATCATCACGCCAGAGACGGCCTTAACTATGATCTGGGATGAGCGCGCTGAGCGTGAAACGCCCCTCGGACGATCTGTTCACCAACACCACATTCCCTTATTACTCGGCGCGTGGGGAACCCAAAATGGGCAAGTCACCAATAATTTGTTTGCCACAGGCGGCGGCGTTTATACCAAAGTTCACTTGGTTCCCTTTGGGGAAATGACGCCCTTACGCGCCCTGATCGGCGGACTAATTCAGCAGATTTCTCCGCTAGGTCTGGAAGATTTGGCCGCAGGTTCGCTTGAGCAACGTTTTATTAGCCCTCAGGGAATTGTTGGTGCAGGCATTTGTTTTGATTCAGCCTTTACGGATATTTTTCGGGCTCAGACTGCCGGGGGCGCTACTTGGCTAGTCACTGTGACCAATGACGCTTGGTTTGGCGCTGCTCTACCCGCCCAACGTCAGGCGCTAGAAACCCTCAGAGCCGTCGAAAATGGACGCTGGCTGGTACGGGCCTCGAATACAGGTTCCTCGGGTGTCATAGACCCCACTGGTCAATCTATTTATCTAAGTAAACGTGACGATTACACCACCTTCATCGTGCCCATCACGTTACAAACCCAGCTCACGCCCTATACCCGCTGGGGCGAGCTGTGGCTTATTGGCTTGGGAATCGCGATGAGTAGCGTTATGCTCACCCGGATGCGTTGATGCTTTAGATCAAGGACTGCACGGTACCAAAGAGCTGCAATATTACCTGTAAAGATTTATATCTGCGATGATCTTTGTGGGGTGGTTGCCCCTAAGCTGAATGCACCAATTTTTGGACGGAGGTTCAAGATGAAACAGTTCATTGATGCCCTGATTGAGGCGTTTGTTGCCATGTTTCGCATAAGTTATAATCCTTTGCCCTCCGTCGGGCTTCATCCTTTTACGGTCGATGAATGTCGTACGGTTGATGGTGAAATTTGTACTTTGCATAATCTCGATCGCATTGTGCGTTAGGGCGCATAGTTAAAATCTTGACCGTCGGACCTAAGCGCTGACGGTTATTTTTGACGTAGGCTTGTTGTCATTTTGTAAAGCGGCTATGATAAATTTATGGCACAGAACCTATACACTGCATCTCAGGCTAAGCGAAGAGTCAAACAAGGCGAAACCACCGCGATGCAGCGGACAAGATTTCCAAAATCCGTACAAATAACTGCTCCCCCTCAGGAACAGCTTCTATATCGTGCGTTCTAAACCAGCTTTGTACCACCTACGTTCAAGGACAACTGATTTATGGTATTGACCAAAAGCACCGGGGTCTCTCCGGTACAGATTATTTCACTCGGCGGCTTAGGCGAAATTGGCAAAAACACCTGGGTTTTTCGTTATGAAGACGAATTACTTTTACTCGACGGCGGCTTATCTTTTCCCTCAGCCGAAATGCTCGGTGTAAACATCGTCCTTCCCGATATGACTTGGCTCAAAGAGAACCAAGAAAAAATCGTCGGTATGGTCGTCACCCACGGTCATGAAGACCATATTGGTGGTATCCCTTACCACCTCCAACAGCTCAATATCCCGCACATCTGGGGTCCGCGTTTGGCCATGGCGTTGCTCGAGAGCAAGCTACAAGAAACGGGATTACTAGGCCAAGTAGGGATCACCCGTGTTCAAGGCCGGGATCGCATTCGCATCGGCAAGCACTTTGAAGTGGAGTATATCCACAACACCCACTCGATCGCAGATAGCTACACCTTGGCGATTCGTACCCCAGCGGGTGTGGTTATTCACTCAGGCGACTTCAAGTTTGACCATACTCCTGTGGATGGGCGCAAATTTGACTACGCCCGTCTGGCCGAGTATGGCGAAGCTGGCGTTTTGTGTTTGATTTCTGACTCGACCAATGCCGAAGTTCCCGGTTTTTGTCCTTCAGAACGGACGATTTTCCCCAATCTCGACCGGATCTTTGGGGATGCCAAAGGGCGAATCATCCTGACGACGTTTGCCTCCTCGATCCATCGCGTCAACATGGTTTTACAGTTAGCCCAAAAACATCGGCGGGTAGTTTCTGTACTCGGGCGTTCGATGCTCAATGTCCTAGCCACTGCCAAACAACTCGGCTTCATCAGTTACCCCGAAGAACTGCTGCAACCGCTACAAGTCTGCCGTAATCTGCCGGATAACCAAGTCTTGATCTTGACTACGGGCTCTCAGGGTGAATCTCTGGCTGCGCTGCCCCGTATTGCTAATGGACAACACAAACAACTGTCGATCAAACAAGGCGATACGGTCGTTTTCTCGGCTAACCCGATTCCCGGCAATACGATTCCGGTAGTGCGTGTGATCGATAAGTTGATGGCTTTGGGTGCCAATGTGATCTATGGCAAAGAACGTGGTATTCACGTCTCTGGGCATGGCTTCCAAGAAGACCACAAACTGATGCTCAATCTCACCCGCCCTAAGTTTTTCTTCCCGGCTCACGGCGAACTACGGATGTTGCGCTGTCATGCCCAAACTGCGATGTCGATTGGCGTGCCCCAAGAAAATATCGTGATTGCCATGAATGGCGATGTCGTGGCTGTCAGTCAAAATCGTATTGAGATTGTTGACAAGGTTCATTCTGGAATCGAGCTTTGGGATAATTCCCGCGTCGGCGTAGTAGACAAATACGTCCTCAAGGATCGGCAACGTTTAGCCGAAGCTGGCTTGATCACCGCTGCGGTGGCGATCAACAATTACGGCCAAATCTTAGCTGATCCGGTCGTGACAATCCGGGCAGTAGCGCGTAGTGCTGCGATGGGTAGTCTAGAAGCAGAACTTGCCCAAGATGTGGTTACGGCTATTCAGAGTAATTGGCGCACATCTCTGCGAGTTCTCGATAACGGCAACACGATTATTGATAGCGATGCTCTCAAACTCAAGCTAGAAAAAGCACTCTTCAATAAACTTCGCCATACGCTATCTGGGCAACCTTTACTGGTAGTGCAGCTACAAATCAGTGGTCAAGTTACCGAGCAACCTGCTTTTGTACGTGAGTCGCATCCAGTGCCAGTATTGGTGGGTGCGAGCAATTATGCCACTCCGCCAGTGCCAGTAGCTGAAGTTGTAGCCCCGCCTTTAGCTGAAGGCCGGATTCGTCGTCGTCGTAACCCCTAACTTGATGGCTGAGCATATAGTTGAAATCCCCGGTTGCTATAAGTGGCAACTGGGGATTTTGATTAAAAGGCAAGAGTGAACAACAAGCAATTAGCGGACGATGGGACTCGAACCCACGACGTTCAGCTTGGGAAGCTGACATTCTACCACTGAATTACGTCCGCATGGGTCTATTAAGACTAGCACGGAATCTATGATGATAAAGACCTGTATCCGGCAAGCCCAGTGGATTTTGATCTCAATAACTATGACTATATTTTGCCTCCCACAGCCATTGCCCAGGCTCCTGCCGAGCCACGCGATCATAGCCGCCTCTTGGTCGCTAAAGCTGACGGGCATGCCCATCATCACTTTTATGACTTGCCAGACTTACTGCAACCCGGTGATCTTTTGGTACTCAATGACACTAAGGTTTTACCCGCCCGCCTGATCGGTCAACGGGCTGGTGGCGGGGCGGCTGAGATTTTTTTATTGCGCGAAGAGAAGGCTGGGCAATGGGAATGTCTGGTACGCCCTGGTCGCAAACTTTTACCCGGAGTCCGTGTTAGCTTGCCCCAAGGTGTTGAAGCAGAAATTTTGACCATTGGCATAGGTGGTACCAGACAAGTTCAGTTTCATATGCCTGTAAATTTAGAGTTTTGGGCTTGGTTGGATCAAGCGGGGACAGTGCCGTTACCGCCCTACATCACGCCTGGTCAAACGACCCCTGATCAATACCAAACGGTCTGGGCACAACATTTGGGCGCAGTGGCAGCACCAACAGCGGGTTTACATTTTACCCAACACCTTCTCCAAAATTTGGCACAACACGGAATTAGCACGGTACATATTACCTTGCATGTGGGTGTGGGTACCTTTCGTCCGGTGCAGGTTACGGATATTCGCCAACATACCCTGCACCACGAGTGGCTACGGGTACCTGAAGCTGCTGTTATTAAAATTCGTCATACACAAGCCGCTGGCGGAAGGGTGATTGCGGTGGGAACAACTGTCGCTCGGTCATTGGAGAGTGCGAGTCAAAGCGGAGAGCTGGTAGCTTGGGAAGGCTGGTCGGATTTGTTTATTTATCCGGGCTATCGCTGGCAAACCGTTGAGGGCTTGATCACTAATTTCCACTTACCCAAATCTTCGTTAATGATGATGGTGAGTAGCTTGATTGGGCGTGAACGGTTGCTTACGCTCTATCAAGAAGCAATTACTCAAAACTATCGATTTTACTCCTTTGGGGATGCCTTCCTGATTGACCCTAGGAGTTGGTCAAGCTAACGAACTCTGATGAGTTGAGAAAAGAAGCGCCGCACTTCGGGCAATAATAAGAGGAGTTTTAGGATATCGGCATGTTGCGGTTGACACCCCAAAAGATTTTACAGGGTCAGATTCAAGTTCCCGGAGACAAATCTATTTCCCATCGCGCCTTGATGCTGGGTGCTTTAGCAACCGGAATAACGCGGATACAAGGCTTGTTACCAGGTGAAGACCCTCAGAGTACCAGCCAATGCCTACGTCAAATGGGCGTCACTATCAGTAATATTCAGGCTCCCGAAGTCTTGGTGACTGGCGTCGGGCTGGGTAATTTGCAAGAGCCGGGTAATATCCTCGATAGTGGTAATTCTGGGACAACCTTACGTCTGATGTTAGGCGTGACGGCCTCACAACCGGGTTTATTTGCGACTTGGACCGGAGATGATTCGTTGCGCCAGCGTCCGATGGGAAGGGTAGTACAACCTTTGACCCAGATGGGGGCGGTGATCTGGGGTAGACAGGGAGGTAAATTTGCACCGCTTGCGGTTCAAGGCCAGTCGCTCAAGCCCTGGCATTACACCAGTCCGATCGCATCAGCCCAAGTCAAGTCAGCGGTGCTTTTGGCGGGGTTACTCACTCAAGGTGAGACAACTGTGACCGAACCTCACCGCTCCCGTGATCACACCGAACGCATGCTCAGAGCTTTTGGTTGCGAGGTAGAGCAGCAGGGAACGACGGTCTATGTGCGGGGTGTGGCCTCACTATACGGGCAAACGGTGATCGTGCCAGGTGATATTAGTTCGGCGGTCTTTTGGCTGGTAGCAGCAACAATTACCGCTGAGAGTGATTTGACTTTGCTTAATGTCGGACTCAATCCCACCCGTACGGGCGCACTAGAAGTATTAGCTGTGATGGGAGCAGATATTGAGGTATTCAATGAACGAGAAGTCTGCGGTGAACCCGTCGGAGATTTGCGGGTGCGTTCGGCTCCCCTCAAAGCCACTACGATTGACGGGGCATTGATTCCACGCTTGGTGGATGAGATCCCAATTCTCGCGGTTGCAGCGACCCAAGCCACAGGTACCACTGTGATCCGCGATGCCCAAGAATTACGGGTCAAAGAGTCTGATCGTCTGACGGCTGTAGCAACACAGCTGGGCAAGCTCGGCGCTACAATTGCCGAATATCCTGATGGACTGGCAATCACAGGTCAACAAAAACTCACTGGCGCGATCGTCGAAAGCTATGGCGATCATCGTATGGCTATGAGTTTAGCGGTGGCGGCCTTGGTCTGTACAGGAGATACGCATCTCAAGGGGGCGGAATGTGCCGCTGTGTCATACCCCGGCTTTTTTGAAACTTTAGATCGCGTTTGTGCTACACCACAAACTGATCTTGCGTGATTACCCATGGCATCACCTGTTCTACAGCGGCTAAGGGTAAATCTGTATACAAGTGAGGAAAAAGCTCTCCACCTCGAGCGGCTTCCCATTTGAGACTGACTCCTAAATAGTTTGGATTAACCCACAGCACTAGCAAATCTGTCTGACCTGCAAAATGTTTTAGGGCAGTTGCTCGAACCTGGTGATGGCTAGAAAAATGGATAAAGCCATCGCGCTGGTCTACAACGGAGCCAGGATAGCGTCCTAGGACTTGCGCTGCCTCCCACTCTTGCCGTTGCAAAATTTTGAATATGGGTTCTGACATCGTGCTTCTCAGTTAGCGTGAGTTGGATTATCGCAAAGGGTGTACCTCATCCTTTAATACATACCATCTGTTTGAGTGTGGCGACGACTGCGACGAGATCTGTTGATTGAATGCCAGCGATGGGCTTGTAAGCACTCGGTAATCACCTATGTTAGTATCTTTGCGGCACTCCATGACCTGGGTTTGAGTGATTAGATCGTCTAGGGTAAATCGGTTTTTGGCTTGGGTTCGTGACTTAAAGCCTGATTGACCCAAGAAAGAATAAACTCAGCACTTGATCAAGGTATTATTTAGCTTAAGCGGTGAAAGCCCCGCGCTATAGTTCGCTTTGGGACTTAGCGTCGGGATGTAAACCGCCGCGACCAGTGGGAGCCTAAAAGTTAACTAGGGATGGGGTATAATCGCGTTATGATAACAGCTTATAAATACAAATTGCGACCTACCAAAGTCCAAGTTGCTCAAATTGATGAGTGGCTTGAGTTGTTACGTAGACAGTATAACTATCGGCTGGCAGAACGATTCAGTTGGTATGAATCCACCCGTTGTCCTATCAATGCTTGTTCTATCGTTTCCTGTAGTATCGCTCCTATCCTAGAACAACCTGATTATTACTGGCAGAAGAAAGACTTATTGAATACCAAAAAGCTCTTTCCTGAATATACAGACATCCACTCTCAAGTATTACAGAATTGCGTTGAACGAGTTAAGAAAGCCTTTGACCGCTATCTCAAGGTAGATGGAGCTGGAAAACGCTCGGGTTCGCCACGCTTTAAGGGCAGAGGCAGATACAGAAGTTTTACATATCCACAGATTAAGCAAGACTGTATCCAGAATAACCGCATTACC
>JBBRQP010000012.1:0-54711 GCA_038226175.1 Gloeobacterales cyanobacterium | reverse complement strand
GGCAATTATTCGTTGTGAGCCTTCTTTATTGAAGTAGGCAGCTAAAATCCGTTGGCGCAGATCCACTGAATATGGTTTTCCCATCACCCTCTCCATTTAGTCCAATTAATATAGCTCTTTCACTTGAAAATTGCTGTAAGGCTTGGAGGTAAATAGCCTCGCTGACTAGGTGCAGTCGGTCTAGCGTCCGACGAAACGGGGTGTGCGCTATTTCTTGATCCCCAGATCTAGGCCGATCGATGCGCACGTTGACTTGACCTCACACGTATTTACTTATAGTTTGCCCATTTTTAGGGCTAACACATCGTACTGCACCAGAGATTTCTCAAGAAATCTCTGGGCTTCTACTAAGGTAACGTTTCTGTAATATTGGGTAAATTTAGCCCTGCTAGCTCGAATTTATTGCCTTGAGAAATTGTTGTAAAACTTAATGATCGAGCAAAGTAATGAGGTTTTCCCCCGGTTTTCCACAGGTTTTCCACAGGTTTTCCACAGGTAAATCTAAGAAAATCCGCTTTTTACAAGAAAAATAGGCAATTTCAAAGCTGACTTCTTGCCAATAGTCGCAAGAGAAAAACATGAAGAAATATTGCGGGGATCAAAGAAAATAGGCGAAGCTAGCGTTAGGATTTCAGTTATGGCAGTGAAATTTAGGATAAATTGCCAGATTGACAGAGCTGCTCATTGACCGTTATCAATGAAGTCTCATCACTTTTGAGACCAGCTATGCAAAGCTCCATGATTAGCATCCTCGCCGAAATTCCTGAAGAACTACACGAGACGCTCCAGACCTATCTGCAAGACCATCAAGATTGGGATCAAAGTCGGGTATTTACAGCGGCGGTCTCACTTTTTTTATTACAAAATGGCAGCGGTGACCGACGTGCTGCGCGTACGTATCTTCATGCTCTCTTTCAGATGTCTTCGTAATTTTGTCTCAATGCTAGGATGATAAAACCCTACGGACGCTTGCGGTGGCTGAACCCGGAGCAACAGTATCATCCGCTGATGTATTGATTATTGGGGCGGGGTTATCCGGCTTAGTTTTGGCCTATCGTCTACGGCAACAGGGCATCCGTGTCAGCCTAGTCGAGCAACGTCTACGTGCTGGCGGCACGATCCAATCCGTTAGCCAAGGTGATTTTCTGGCTGAAGCTGAAGTCAGAGACCTTGTGGCGACACCGACACTTTTAGAATTGATCGTCGAGTTGGGTTTGCGCGAAAGCCTGGTCAGCGCCCAGATTCAGCCCTTACGCTATCTTTGGTCTCAACAAAAACTCTCGCCTTTTCCTACCAACTGGTTGACACTTTTGGCAACGCCACTTCTATCTCCTCAAGGTAAATTGCGCTGCTTAGGTGAGGTTACAGTTCCGCGTCGCTTACGTCATGAAGAAGAAAATATTCGTGAATTTATCACCCGCCGCTGTGGTGAAGAAGTGGCTAATATCTTGATTGCACCTTTTATTAGCTTTGTGTACGGGGGTGATCCAGGACAGCTCAGTGTCCAGGCCACATTGCCAGACTGGGCTAGCTTAGAGCAGAGTAAAGGCCGCCTGCTCGACAATTTTTTTCGGCGATACCGTAAGACTTTCTCGCCCTTAATCTCGTTTCGGCAGGGCTTGCAGGAATTGGTAATTGCCCTACGTAAGACCCTTGATGCCCAGTTTTTTCCGGGTCAAGAAGTAGTGCTGCTGACAGCCAATGAGACGGGTGGTTATCGCGTCGAATTTCAGAGCGGGCAAATTTTAATAGTTCCAACGCTGGTTTTGGCGACACCTGCCTATGTAGGAGCGACGTTACTCAAAGATTTGGCTGCACCTTTGGCCCGCAAATTAAGCAGCATCTACTATCCGCCCTTGGCTAGTGTGAGTTTGGCTTATCCTCAAGTCGCCCTTTCACACCCGCTCAATGGTTGGGGGCATCTTATTGGGCGGCCTCAAGGCTTAAATACCTTAGGGGCTGTCTGGGCTTCGAGCTTGTTTCCCCAGCGAGCTCCCGTAGGCTGGCAGGTTTTGACCTCACTTTTGGGAGGTACTTTAGATGCCCAAGTGCAGGATTTGGACGAAGAAGACCTCATCCGTTTAGCTCATGGTGACTTGCAAAAAATTTTTGGTATCCGACAAGAACCCAAAGTATTACTTTGTCATCGTCAAGAACGCTCCTATCCCCAGTTTTGTCTCGGTCATACTGCCAAAATCACCTATATCGAGAACCTGCTCACAAAGTTACCTGGTCTCTTTTTGTGTCACAACTATCTGAGCGGCAGTACATTAAATGATGCCGTCGTCCAAGCCCAAAAGACCGCCCAAGTAGTCCAGCAATACTGTCAACAAGTCCCTTCCAAAACCCCATAACGTACTCTTTTTGACCAGAGATAGGCGGTGATAGATCAGCCCCGTTGCGGAAAACAGAGTCCCTAGGCTATGTACGATGAAACCTAGCTAATCCTTTTGGGGAGCAGGGCTAGAATAGAGGTATAGACGCCTACAAAATTTGCCATGCAACCCACCAACCCTGACATTTTTACCGCCAAAGCCTGGGAAGCCATAGTTGGAGCGCAGGATACGGTTCGTCGTTACCGTCAGCAGCAACTCGAATCAGAACATCTATTTGTCACCCTGATTGATCAAGAAAATGGCTTGATGACTACCATCCTTAAACAAGCTAATGCGGATCCTAAACAAGTGCGCCGCTTAGTCGAGAGCTATATCGAGCGCAATCCCAAAGTATCTAATTCTGAAAGTATTTATCTGGGGCGTTCGGTGGATACCCTACTTGACCGCGCTGATGCCGCGCGCAAAAGTCTCAAAGATGAATTTATTTCGGTCGAACATCTCGTACTCGGCCTTGCGACCGATGAGCGCATTGGTCGTAAAGTCTTACGAGAAGTCAATCTCAGTGAAGACAAACTCAAAAAAGCTATCGAAGCGGTGCGTGGTTCCCAAAAAGTCACCGATCAGAATCCAGAAGGCAAATATCAATCCCTCGAAAAATATGGGCGTGACCTGACCAAACAAGCCGAGATGGGTAAGCTTGATCCGGTGATTGGGCGTGATGAGGAGATTCGCCGGGTAATTCAGATCCTATCGCGGCGTACCAAAAATAACCCAGTTTTGATTGGTGAACCGGGTGTGGGTAAAACGGCGATTGCTGAGGGGCTAGCGCAACGGATTATTCGCGGTGATGTGCCCGAATCACTCAAAAATCGTCAGCTAATTAGTCTTGATATGGGGGCGTTGATTGCTGGAGCTAAATATCGGGGTGAATTTGAGGAACGCTTAAAAGCTGTTTTAAAAGAAGTCTTAGATTCAGAAGGGCAAGTCGTCTTATTTATTGATGAGATTCATACAGTCGTGGGCGCAGGTGCCACCGAAGGCTCCATGGATGCGAGTAATTTACTCAAACCGATGTTAGCTCGAGGCGAGCTGCGTTGTATTGGTGCCACCACACTGGATGAATATCGCAAATACATTGAAAAAGATGCGGCTCTCGAACGTCGCTTCCAGCAAGTTTTTGTGGATCAGCCGACCGTTGAAGATACAATCTCGATCTTGCGCGGGCTCAAGGAACGCTACGAATTGCACCACGGGGTCAAAATTACCGATGCGGCTTTAGTGGCTGCCGCTGTGCTTTCTAATCGCTATATTTCTGAACGGTTTCTGCCGGATAAAGCCATTGATCTCGTTGATGAATCGGCGGCAAAACTCAAAATGGAAATCACTTCTAAGCCCGTCGAACTTGATGAAATTGACCGCAAGATTCTTCAGATGGAAATGGAACGTTTGTCCCTCCAAAAAGAAGCCGATACCGCCTCAGTCGAACGCTTTAACCGCCTCAATCGGGATTTGGCCAGTCTCAAAGAAGACCAAGATCGTTTAAATGCCCAATGGCAACAAGAACGTAATGTCCTCGATGAGATCCAAAAACTCAAAGGCGAAATTGAGGATGTCAATCGTGCCGTTGAGCAGGCCGAACGGGCAGTCGATCTGAGTCGCGCAGCAGAACTGAAATATGGCAAACTCGCGGATCTCAACCGTGAGCTGCAACTCAAAGAACAGCATGACCAGCAGCGTCATCAAAGCGGTAAATCGATGCTGCGCGAACAGGTGACCGAAGAGGATATCGCGGAAATCGTCGCTAAGTGGACAGGCATTCCAGTCACTAATATCCTCACCTCAGAAAAACAGAAACTTCTGCAACTAGAGAGCGTATTACATAAGCAAGTGATTGGTCAGGATGAAGCGGTGACCGCGGTCTCGGCTGCCATTCGTCGCTCTCGCTCGGGCTTAAGTGACCCCAATCGACCTTTGGGATCGTTTATTTTTTTGGGGCCGACGGGTGTGGGTAAAACTGAACTTGCCAAAGCGCTCTCGGAATTGCTCTTTGATGACCGTCAATCCCTCGTCCGCCTTGATATGTCTGAGTACATGGAAAAACATACGGTAGCGCGTCTGATCGGTGCGCCTCCGGGCTATGTGGGCTATGACGAAGGTGGTCAACTCACCGAAGCGATTCGTCGCCGTCCTTATGCCGTCATCCTCTTTGATGAGATCGAAAAAGCCCACCCCGATGTATTTAATATCCTGCTGCAACTCCTAGATGATGGGCGGTTGACGGATTCTCAGGGGCATACAGTGGATTTCCGCAACACGATTGTGATCATGACCTCAAATATTGGTTCTGAAGCGATCCTCGAATTTGCTGGAGATGATAGCCGTTACCCAGAGATGCGCGAGCGGGCAATGCAATCCCTACGCAGTCGTTTCCGTCCTGAGTTTCTCAATCGGGTGGATGAGGTGATTATCTTCCACGCGCTGCGCAAAGACCAACTCGCCAACATTGTCCAAATTCAGCTCGAACAATTACGTCAACGCCTAGTTGCCCAAAAACTTAATCTGGAGATCACCCCCGAAGCCCTACAATTTATGGCGGATGTCGGCTATGACCCTAACTACGGGGCTCGTCCGCTCAAACGTGCTATCCAACGGGAACTAGAAAACCCGATTGCCAACCATCTGCTCAGTGGTGATTTCCCTGAAGGCAGCACGATCTATGTAGATGTGGCTAATGAGCGATTACGGTTTACTGCCAAATAACTGCTCTATAGCAATACTTGCAACCCCAGATTTTGCTGGGCTTTTGGCGTAATGCAAAACTTACCTTTGCCTTGCGCCGATGGTTTATAGTAATAAAAAATGTTATCTACTTGTGGAAATTCTCTGCTATGAGTAACAACGTCTTACTAAAGATGCCCAGAGCAACCTAGAGGATCTATACAAGAAAGGTCTCGCCGTACCCGAAGATAAAAGTGAGTCAAAAGAACGCACTGCTAGTGCTGTAAATTAGATTGTTTGAATTAGTGTCTACTCTCTATCTTTAGTAAAGCCCTATTGATTCTAGAGGTGTATCTTACACATCCATAACATTCTATAAAAAAAGGTAACAAAGCCAGAAAAAGTCGAACTTTACTACCCTTTTTAGTGATTCAACCACAAATGTAGTAATCCAGAATATCCAAATCTGCACTGGCAACAGGAAAATTAGATCAGTCAATTCTTGATAAACTGCTTCGGAGATGAAAACCGTGCCATACAGTTTTTGTAAGAGATATAGGTAATTAGTTGCTGCCAAGTTATTGATAGGGGATGCATCACTAATAACGATCACAGTCTATCCGATTCTTGCAAATTTTTAATATCTTGTTCAAAATCTTCGATACTGTAATGCATGGGAATTTGACGACTAGCCAATAAATGCTGAAAGGCAACACGGTATATTCCAGAAAATTGACTTGCCTGAGCAAGTATAAGTTTTTCTTTTTGAAAGAGCATGATGGCAATCTCTTGCCTCATCTCAGGCTCAGTCATGCGAGTTGCAGCTAGAACCTGATCTAGGATAGTAACAGCCATGGCAAGATTCCTTATTTCAGTTATTCATTATTGTCACTCTCAGCTTAACAAAGTCTCCACACCCCAATCCATAGTATTTAAGGTGCCCTAAACTTCCAGAGCCATATTATGTAACGCCGCATTCACAAACGTTGTGCCATTATCAACAACCGTTTTACCGCCATCTAGATGCATGTGACCACACAAAAAAAACCGAGGTCTGAGGGCATCTGCTAGTGGTCGCAGGGTCGGTGTTTTGCGGTGATACCATTTGCCATCCTCATCTAAGATGCCCTTAGGCGGGGCGTGGGTGAGCAAAATATCAGTAGTTGAAGTTCCATAATCAGCCAACAATTCCCGCACATGATCCCGGGTCAAAGGCCAACTCCAGCCACAGGGCGGTGTCCAGGGAACCACCAAGAGTCTCACGCCACACAGCCACATTAAGCCTGAAGCCGTAATCGCTTGACCATGTTCAAAGTCCTGATTCATCTCTTGCAAAACCGCCGCCGCTGGGTCATGATTACCCGGTAAAAATAGCCAAGGTTTACCCATCTGCTCAATACGCGTCAGAAACTGATGCAAGCTCTGTACTTCCTGTGCCCCTCTGGAGTCATAGCCATGATCGCGTGCGCCTGGTTGTGCGCCTGCCCAAGTACAAAAATCTCCACAATTGATATAACTATCCGCGGTAATGAGCTGTTGTAGTGCCTCTTCTTGTAGTACTGCACTGCCGTGATAATCAGAACCTACAATAAGTTTCATGGGTACCTCTATTTCTACTCTAGCGTAGAAGCTATATACCTGTGCATAGTCCAAACGCCACAAACTTTTCCCTTGAGCCATTTACCTAGCCAAGGCGTTGCCGTCGAGAGGCTATGCAAAGTTTCAGCACTTACTTGCCAGGCTTGCTCCGGGTCAAAAGTAATCCAACTCGGATTGGAAGGTAAGCGCAAGATCTCAGTCGGCCCCATCGTTAAGGCTCGCCAAAGTGTCAGCGCTTCAAGGTGACCAGGAGTGACTAGCTGCGACCACAATAAAGGCAATGCCAGCTCTAGCATGATCGCCCCTGCTGGTGCTTGGGTAAAGGGCACCATTTTCTCGGCATAGGTCCAAGGTGTATGATCCGTGGCAATCGCGTCAATTGTGCCATCGCGTAAGCCTGCCAATAACGCCTGATGGTCAATCTTGTTACCCAAAGGCGGTTCAAAACGCAATAGCGGATCTAACGTAACCAGTTCTTCTTCGCTATGGATTAACTGTGCGACGGTCACACTACAAGTCACCGGCAAACCTTCATCCTTGGCGCGGCGCATTAGAGCGACACCTCCTGCGGTTGCTAAGCGCATCACATGCACCTGAGTTCCGGTTAGGCGAACTAGTTCAAGTAACGTTTCAAGCGCAGAAGTTTCTGCTAAAGCGGGGCTTGTGGTTAGTCCCAAGGCTAAGGCTAGTGAACTTTCCTGGGCAACGCCTTGCTGAAATCGTTGATCACGCGGATACACAAAAATAGGTTTATTGAAGGGACGTACGTAGTCTAGTACATGCCGCAACTGCTGCCAATTAGTAATCGGTTGATTATCCGTAAACCCTGCTACCCAATCTGCCATCTCACCAAATTCAACTAAGTGCTCACCGCGACAGCCTTTCGTCATCGCACCCAACACATTAAGCGTGGCTGGTGCCATACTTTGCACCAAGCGTAGAGAACTAACCTGATCTAAGGCAGGACAGGTATCTGGCAGTAGGGTCAACTGGGTAAACCCACCTGCATAGCCAGCTTTGACCAAACTTGCTAGGGTCTCGCGCTGTTCATAACCCGGTTCGCCACTGTGAGCATACAGATCCACCAAACCCGGTCCACTGACCCACCCTGCTCCAGCTGTGAGCGGTAGACTAGACTGAGGTTCACCTAATACGCCCTCCTGCCAGCTGATGTCCCGTACCTGATCGCTATTTTGCGAAGGGTCTAGTACCCGCGAACCTGTCAATGTAAACTTCATGATGTCTTAACCTGCGCCTGAAGTATTGTCCCTCATGCTGTTCCCGGACTCAAGCCTAACGATAGGTCTGGGCTACCTTCGTTACAATAGAAGTAGACGCAAATGTTCGGAGCATACCCATGATTCGTCTACTAGTCAACTTTTTCGTGTTTTTAGTGGATATCGTTTATCGCAACCGTCCCTATCCCCGGTTTTATGTCCTAGAAACTATCGCCCGTGTACCCTATTTTTCATTTTTGTCTGTATTACATCTTTATGAAACCCTGGGTCTTTGGCGCAAAGCTGACTGGCTCAAAGTCCATTTTGCTGAAACCTGGAATGAGCTACATCATCTGCTAATTATGGAATCTTTGGGCGGTAATGCCAGGTTTATTGACCGCTTGCTGGCGCGTACGGTGGCTGTACTTTACTACTGGGTCTGTGTGGTGCTTTATCTGGTTGCCCCGCGTTCGGCCTACTACTTCATGGAACTTGTCGAGCAACATGCTTTTCACACCTACAGTGAGTTTTTGGTGACGAATGGCGCTCAACTCAAAACTCAGCCCGCGCCTCCCATTGCCATTGACTACTACACTAAGGGCGACCTGTACATGTTTGATGAGTTTCAAACAGCCCGTAAACCGGAAGAGCGCCGTCCCGTAATCAAGACGCTCTACGACACGTTTGTGAATATCCGAGATGATGAGGGGGAACATGTCAAAACCATGATCGCTTGCCAATCTCCCGAAGCCCAGAAGACGTTTAAGAGTCCGCATTCGGTTTTTCCTAATAGTCCTGAGCGTGAACCTGCCCGTCTGTCATAACTTTCTGGTAAATTATAAAGATGTCGGGCAATTAGCTCAGTTGGTAGAGCGCCTCGTTTACACCGAGGATGTCGGCGGTTCGAGTCCGTCATTGCCCAAGTCTTGTAACCCGCTCTAGAAGAAGTCTTCAGATTTACCTGAAGGATGAAAAATATTATTCAGTTGCATTTATTAGGATAGAGTCTTGGACAGTTGGTTAAAGTATGCAACAACAGTTATAGTATTTAAGTTTGAATACTCAGATGAAATATTGCAATGCCTCTCAATCATCTATCGAATAATGCAGAAGATAAAAATAGGACAGAGTATGAGCAACTCAACCGCTTCAAATTAACGCTAATAAACTTTCCCGAAGGGAAGATTATTAAATCGGAAAGCCCAGACTTTCTAGTAACTACTAATGACAAAATTATTGGTATAGAGTTGACTGATTTATACTGGAATTCCCAGCAAGCTCAAGAAGAAACTATAAATAGAAGGCAAAATATTTCTTCACAGCAAGCTCAAGAAACCATATGTAAAAAAATTACCAGCGAAGCACAGTCATTACATTTGGCGCAAAACCTTGCTAATGTATTGGTTACTGTCAGGTTCTCTCATAATCTAAGCAGCAAAGATATTGGGTGTCTATCCAAACAACTTGTAGAGCTGGTCTCGAGAAATATGCCAAAGCCAGGAGACAATTATAATGAAGAGAATAGTGACACTCTTCCAGAAGAAATAAAGCGTGTGACAGTAAGCCGCCTATCTGACTCAAAAGAATCTTTTTTCAATGCTCCACTTAGTGAATTTCTTCCTGAGCTAGAGGAAAACCACATTAGTAGTGCCTTGGCTAGAAAAGAACCAAAAGTTGAGGAATATCGGAAACGCTGTGCTGAAATTTGGTTACTTACTAACTTCGACACCGTGCCATCTTCACTGGCGACAATATTTGATTTTAAAGAAGAAGTCCTACAAAAAACTTACCCCTCTAAATTTGATAGGGTATTCCTCTTTGATAATGCAAGGAAAAAGATCTATGAACTTGACTTAATTACTACCTGATCTCACAAATTGGTTGCCTCACGTAGGAAGAACTCGGTCAAAGACCCTGACTGCTCCTTATCAAAATGCTAGGATCAACCTAAGAACCAGAGACTAGTCATGACAAATTTCCTGCTGAGTTGGTTGGTTTCCGGGATTGTTTTATTGGGAGCCTCCTATGTGGTTCCCGGATTTACGGTTACGACTTTTACGGCAGCCCTGATCGCAGCTATCGTGATCGG
The DNA here is from genome assembly GCA_038226175.1 of Gloeobacterales cyanobacterium. Classification (GTDB taxonomy): domain Bacteria; phylum Cyanobacteriota; class Cyanobacteriia; order Gloeobacterales; family Anthocerotibacteraceae; genus JBBRQP01. Next base: position 44,752 of record JBBRQP010000012.1, on the reverse strand, counting down.
CGCCTTCAATGGTCTTGTCAGACCGATTTTATTACTGCTAACTTTGCCCTTAAATGTCCTGACTCTTGGACTATTTACGTTTGTGATTAACGCCATCGGCATTATGGTCGCCTCAAATTTAGTCTCCGGTTTTACAGTAGCTTCCTTTGGTACAGCCTTGATTGCTGCCATTGTCATTGCCATTGTTAATACCCTCGTTGGCCTATTCGGTGCCGATAGTTTTGCTTAAAGTAAAAACACACCCTGCTCTTCATCACATAACGAGTTACCCCAACTATGTCCGACGCACAAAATGTTCTTGGTGGTCAGCTAGTGAGCTGTTGTACCGCTCCGATGACCGGATTTTTGCGGGATGGTTACTGTCAGACTGGCCCGAGTGATCGTGGCATGCATGTGGTCTGTGCTCAGATCACTGTAGATTTTTTGGCATTTACTAAGTCTCAAGGCAATGACTTGAGTACGCCGATGCCTGGATTTCCGGGATTACAGCCGGGAGATGGTTGGTGCCTGTGTGCGGCCCGTTGGCAAGAAGCCCTAGAGGCTGGAGTCGCGCCACCGGTCAATTTGGCTGCAACCCATAGTGCTGCTCTGAGTGTGATTACCCTAGCAGACCTTAAACGCCACGCTCTAAACAGCTGATATCAGCTATAGCCCAAGATTCGCCGATAAAACTGTTGCGGTAACTCTAGCGGCTTGCCCTCGCTATAATCTTGAGCTAACTCCATCAGATACCCGATAAATTCTATATTGGGAAAGGCCAGCTCATACAGCAGAGGTGGCTGTGCTAGAGGACAAAATTCTGCTTGACAGAGCGTCAGCTCAGCTGGCTGACGATGTAACTGCCAGGTAAGCGTCAACGGAATAACTTTTTGGTTTATGCCTGCTAAGCGCCGCTCACCTTGAAACTTGCCCTGATGATAAAGACCTAACGCCAAGGGCAACAAATGGCGACGCGTAGTCGGGTAATAGGGAAAATAGAGGCTGACTTCCCGAGTTGCAGCCGGGGTGATGGTGAGCACAGGCACAGCGCTAGATTACCTTACTTAAGATGCCCGTCGCGCTAGCCAACGTAACCCTAGACCCAAACTAAGTAAACTAAATATGCCACTCACCCAAGATAGCCCTACTAGATTGGGTAATAAGAAACTGGCTTCTAATTTATTAATACGCTCCGTACTGATCTGCCAGACGAGTGTATTGCCTTGCACCTCACGCGCATTGGTAGCGAGTGCTGGCCAGGGTAATCCTAATCGCAGATGTAATTGCACCAACTTATCACTCGGCAAGGACAAGGTTTGTCCGTAAACACGCAAGGGAATGTGCCGCCAGGGACGCAGGTCAAACTCACCCACCGCATGATAATAGGTCATCACAAAAAAATCGCGGGTATCTAGCTGTACTGATTTGACCAGCGTACCCATAGATAAAATAGTAGGCGTAGATTGGGCGGCAGGTCTCTCTAACTTAGTTGTTGTTATTGGCTCTTGCTTTGGCGAAGCCGCAGTTGTTGCAAAAAGTATCTTGAATTTCATCTCTAAATCCCGCAGCTGCCGGAAGGCTAAACGTACTTGCAACTCGCTGAGGTCTTCTGTTGTGGTCAGCTGGGCACCAACTTGTTCAGTTTGTATGCTCAGTTGACGCATTACTTGCTGGATTTGGGGGCGTGCCAAGACCGCTAGTAAGGGCTCGATTTGCACCTGTTGATTGAGCGTGCCACTGCCATCCCAGTGTAGGTCTAAGCCCAACTGATAGTTGACGCACCCCGTCAGTAAACACATCAGCGTCCCCAAGCCCAAACTGCGCAAAATAAATTGAGAACGCACCACAACAAGCATCAAAATAGTCATCACCTCAGCTAACAGATATAGGCCATCCACTGCGCTAAGGCTTTTGGTGAACCATACCAGAATCTACCCCCTCGTGGCGAATGAAATACCCTTTCTAAAGTTAGATTTTTGGCTCCAGCAAGATGAGCCGACGTAATGGGGGTGATGCCATCGCCCCAGGTATCCCCATCGCCGCAGGTGAGTTGATAGCTCTGACGCGTAAACCAGTTATTGCGTCCTTCAACCGCTCTTCCGGCTAGACACACATAGCGCACCTGCGGCTGAAAAGCCCCCGGATAGGTCATGTTGACAAATTCCATATTGGTACGTGTGAAGCGTTCTTGGCTCAGATGCGGTGTGCCTAGGGTAACTAACGTCGCCACTTGAGCATGTAAGCCCCAAGTGTGTCCAAAGTAGGGTTTTTCTCCCAACAAAATTCGTGCAATCCACCCTCCGGCGGAGTGTCCAATTAAATTAACGTGGGTTGTGCCATAGATACGGCAGGTTTGCTCAATCGTGTGGGCAATGGCTTGCAAAATTGGTGTGACCGGGCGACCTCCTAAAGTAGGTAACCAAGAAGATTGCCGTAGCGGGACAATCACCGTCGGCATACTTTGCTTGATCAAGTCATCTTGCAGCGGCAAATAGTCCTGCGCTGCTGCCAGATAGCCGGGAATAATAACGGTAGGTAACCCCATATCGTGCATGATACCTGAGAGTTGGGTCTTTATAAAACTTGCAGATACTTCCAAACTAAACAATAATAGGGGATGACTACAGGTTGTTCTATTTGGATCAACCCCTCGTGGTATCGCTCATGACCCCGCACTTACCCGCTGTCACGCCTTGTATTATTGATACCGGCATTGTTGTTAACAAACGAGATATGTTACGCATTCTCGAAGATTTAGGTCGGGTGAGTTATGAAGAAGTTGTACAAGGGCAGATCCAACGCCGTGGTGAGGGCTACGTCATGGAAGTTTATTGCGACCCCGTTTGTGCCACAGTCGTGGTTAATCACACCCTTTATCTCAATGTTAACAGCTTTGATTATTTGGAACTCGAAGCCCCCGAACAGGGTCGCCCGCGCTTAAATCTGATGCTTGATGGGCGGGTTTTGTGCTTGACCCCACTCTCTGACCCGATCTCTGAGCGTGAAGAGGAACGTCATGCGATTTTGCCGGCTACGGATTTACTCCCGGATGTAGCTCTCGTAGACTGGGATGAAGATGACGAATTGGATCTGTGATTGAGCTTTAATTTCACCCTTCTCAAAACCTGTGGTGCAGCCCGCGCTGGTGTTTTTAGTACGCCCCACGGTGATATCCCGACCCCAGCTTTTATGCCTGTTGGTACCCAGGCCACCGTCAAAACCCTCTCGCCTGCGCAACTTGCAGGTACTGGGGCAACGATGGTTTTGGCGAATACCTATCATCTGCATCTACATCCTGGTGAAGATATCGTGGCGCAATGCGGTGGTCTACATCAGTTTATGCAGTGGCCGGGGCCCTTACTCACGGATTCTGGTGGCTATCAGGTCTTTAGCTTAGATCAGTTGCGCACCCTAGATGATGACGGCGTCACCTTTCGTGCGCCCAATGGTGACCCAATCCGGTTTACGCCAGAAGAAGCAACCCGCATCCAAAACGCCTTAGGTGCTGATGTGATTATGTGTTTTGATGAGTGTCCGCCAGCTAAGTCTAGTTATGAGGCGGTGCAGACGGCGATTCGTCGTACAACCGCTTGGGCCACACGCTGTCAGGCTTATCATCAACGCTCGGATCAAGCTCTATTTGCGATTGTCCAAGGAGGAATTTATCCTGACCTGCGCGAACAGTCAGCTCGAGAATTGATTGCCTTAGATTTTCCCGGTTATGCCATTGGCGGTGTGAGTGTCGGGGAAGGCGCTGACTTGATTCGTCAAGTGGTTGCTACCACCACGCCCTTTTTGCCAGTAGAAAAACCCCGTTACCTGATGGGCATTGGTACCTATCGGGAATTGGCGCAGTCTGTAGCGCGCGGCATTGATTTATTTGATTGTGTCTTGCCAACTCGACTAGCCCGCCACGGCGCCGCCCTTGTCAATGGCGGTGAACGCTGGAACCTTAAAAATGCGCAGTTTCGCCGCGACTATACGCCCCTAGATGCCACCTGTCCCTGTTATACCTGCCAGACCTTCACCAGAGCCTATCTGTGTCATCTGATTCGTACCCAAGAAGTCCTCGGCTTGACCTTGCTCGCGCTGCATAACGTCACAGAATTGGTACGATTTGTCCAAAGTCTGCGCCAAGCTATTCTCGACGACCGCTTACTTAGTGCCTTTCCCCAATATTTTGAGCAGATGGATAGCTAGAAGATCATTAAATTTATAACTTACCGATGACTGACCTCACGCGCCATGGCACAATAACCTAAATTGTGAGGACACATGAGTATTGATGGGGCGAGGACAACGGCTTGAAAAAAACTATAGGCTACGTCATCGTTGGTGCTGGTCTGATCGGATTACCCAATCTCGCTGTGTCCGCCTTGACCTTAGAGATCAAAACTGACCGGACAACGCTGGCGATTGAGGACAACGGGCCGCAAGACCTCAGTCCCCAAAGTGAACAAATCTTTTATCGCGGGGTGGTCGATAAAGTAAGTGCTAGCCCGTTTGAGATCAATCTGCAAGTCCAAGCTGTAACAGCTGACGGGGGTTACCATCTCAAAGTTACCAGTGGTGCCGATGGGGGGATCACCAATCTCGGACTTGCCGCACCCATCCAAATTGCTTTTAGAAGTGGCTCAGTCAATCTCACGGCACCAGTCAAAATTGATCTGACCTACCAAGGCGAATGGTCAGATGTAACCGATGGTCGCCAACAAATTCAAATTACACGGCATCAGTGGCGACTAACTGATGGTCAAGCTCTAGTTAAACAGCATAATTTTGACGCAGTGACCAGCTTAGGTAAAACTGTGCCCTTTAGCCAAAACTTGACTTTCCAGAGCACCCATAATTTACCTCAGGTCAATAGTGCCTTGCGGTTGGCTCTCGGTGCAGGTGATGCGCTCACTATCCAAACCTTAGACATGACAGTCCAAGGCCAAGCCAACCAAATTAATTGGCTGGTGGTGGCCTTAGGCTTGGTACTGGCTACCCTACTGAGCTTCCTGTGGTTGCGCAAAAGGGCAGCGCGCGCCTAGTACAACTCTTCTTCTTTGTGGGTGTCGATGGTGCAAGGGCCAGTCGCATACGCCACACAGGTCAAGATGTAACCCGCTGCAATCTGGTCATCATCCAAAAAGGACTGGTCGGACTGGTCGGGGGCGGCCCCAGATACCAATTTTCCGGCGCAGGTTGAGCAAGCTCCGGCGCGGCAAGAAAAGGGCAAATCTATTCCCTTTTCCTCGGCGACATCCAGAATATATTTGTCATCAGGACAATCAATGACCTGGGTGCCCGAGGGGGTATTTAAAGTCACTTTGTAGGTTGCCATGCCAATTTCTCCCAAATTAAAAGAAGCTAAAATCCTTCCCAAAAATTCAGCTTATTGCAGAGTGAGCCGTGATACAAGTCATCCTCCGACTTTTTTTGATGAAATGTCCTAGTCAGGCCAGCCAGCAACCTACAGAAAACCTGTTTCGGCTCATACCGGATGGAGATCGCCTAATAATAATGAACGGCTAGCTTGGGTTACTTGAGGTAAATTACCTGGCAGGGCGGTCAAGCGCAAATAGCCTAAGACGGCAAAGCAAATGGCTTCTTTATAGTCAGGGTCAAGCCCAAGCCAAGCTGTCGAATCAATAATTACCTCCGGTAACAGGGCTTGCAGACGTTCGCGTAAATAAAGATTGTGAACCCCACCGCCGCCGATCAACAGACGCTCGGGCAAACTTGGCAGAAACCGCTGATAACTCTGAGCAATGCTACGCGCCGTGAGTTCCGTAAAAGTCGCCAACAAGTCTTCTGCATCGAGCTGGGGATAGGTGCTCAACCAATGCTCTAAATACTGCAACCCATAAGCCTCACGTCCAGTGGACTTAGGCGGAAGCATTTGGAAATAGCTATCTTGCAGGAGTTCACGCAACAGCGGTTCATGGACTTGCCCTTGGCGAGCTTGCACCCCGGCAGGGTCATAGGTTTGCAGACCCCCGCTCAAACGACTAACTAACCGATCCACCAGCATATTGCCCGGACCCGTATCAAAAGCTAGCACCTGCTCTGGACGACACCCAGCGGGCAAATAAGTCACATTTGCAATACCACCAATATTTTGGATACAACGGCTTTCGTGAGCAGAGCGGCATAATAACCAATCCACCAAGGGTACCAGCGGCGCCCCTTGTCCGCCCCAGGCCATATCCCGTGCCCGGAAGTTATTGACGGTAGTAATGCCAGTTGCTTGGGCAATGACCGCCCCATCGCCGAGCTGCACCGTGTAGCCCCGCTCAGCGCACTTAGGCGGCTGATGGGCAATAGTTTGACCATGACAGCCAATGACTGCGATATCTTCAGCTTGATAGCCAACTTGGCTGATCAAATCGCGGATCATCACACCAAATAATTCTCCTAACTGACAATGCAATTGACCAAAAGCTAAGGCACTCAGGGCTTCACCTTCACCAATTGCCAAAATTTGTTCACGCAACCTAGGTGGGTAAGCAAGGGTCTGCGCGCAAACCGACGCAATGGTCATGTCATAGCCCGTCCCCATGATTTCAATGAGGGCTAGATCTACGCCATCAACCGAAGTCCCGCTCATAACCCCGACGGCTAAAACACGCTCACCCATGACGTAGACACTCCACAGACTCTCCCACTTTTTAGCATGAGTTAAGCCACAACCAAAATTTTTGACCAAAAAAATCTAGCACTCATCAGTAAAGAGTGCTAACATAAGCAGTGAAAGCGTTGTCTACGCTACGAATCTTTGGGGCTACGGCTCCTAAAATCTACCTACTCGCATTGAAGTGGAGGAAACCTTCATGGCTACTGTTTCGCTGTCTGTAACGACCCTCAAGCCTCTAGGCGACCGGGTTTTGCTCAAAGTGGTTAAAGCTGAAGAAAAAACTTCTGGTGGCTTATTCTTGCCAGATTCTGCCAAAGAAAAACCCCAAACTGGCGAAATCGTCGCTGTCGGTCCCGGTAAAGCCAACGAAGATGGCACCCGCACCGCCCTCGAAGTCCAGATCGGTGAGAAAGTCTTGTACGCCAAGTACACTGGCACCGACCTCAAAATGGGCAGCGATGAATATGTATTGCTCGCCGAAAAAGACATTCTTGCCGTTTTAGCGTAATCACAGGAGGAAAGTAAATCATGGCCAAGCAAATTGTGTTTGATGAACAAGCCCGTCGCGCGCTAGAGCGCGGTATTGACGCAGTCGCCAATGCGGTCAAAGTAACCCTCGGCCCACGCGGACGTAATGTTGTCCTTGAGAAAAAATTTGGTGCGCCTCAGATCGTCAATGACGGTGTGACCATTGCCAAAGAAATTGAATTAGAAAATAAGCTCGAAAACGCTGGTGCACAGCTAGTTCGTGAAGTAGCTTCCAAAACCAACGATGTGGCGGGTGATGGTACGACTACCGCGACGGTTTTGGCCCAAGCGATGGTCAAAGAAGGCTTGAAAAATGTCGCCGCTGGTTCTAACCCAATCTTGCTCAAGCGCGGTATCGAAAAAGCCGTTGCTTACCTCGTTGAAGAACTCAAAAAACAAGCTCTCCCTGTCCAAACCGCCAAAACCATTGCCGAAGTCGCTGCGGTCTCGGCAGGTAATGATGAAGAAATCGGTCAAATGATCGCTCAGGCGATGGAAAAAGTGGGTCGTGAAGGCGTGATCACTGTCGAAGAATCTCGGTCTTTGAGCACCGAGCTTGAGATCACCGAAGGGATGCAGTTTGACCGGGGTTATGTGTCTCCTTATTTGGTGACCGACCAAGAGCGCATGGAAGTGGTCATGGAAGAGCCCTATATCCTGATCACTGACAAAAAAATCTCCATCATTAGTGACCTAGTACCGGTACTCGAAAAAGTCGCCCGCAGCGGTAAGCCCCTGGTGATCATCGCCGAAGACCTTGAAAAAGAAGCCTTGGCAACTTTGGTGGTCAACAAATTGCGCGGTGTGCTCAATATCTGTGCCGTTAAAGCACCGGGTTTTGGCGACCGTCGTAAAGCGATGCTCGAAGACTTGGCGATCCTAACGGGTGGTACGGTGATCTCCGAAGACTTGGGTTTCAAACTGGAAAATACTTCTCTTGACCTGCTAGGTACGGCTCGCAAAGTCACCGTGACCAAAGATAACACCACGATTGTGGCCGAAGGTCATGACGAAGAAGTAAAAGCCCGTTGCGTTCAAATTCGTTCTCAGATCGACGAAACTGACTCCGAGTACGACCGGGAAAAACTCCAAGAACGTCTGGCTAAGCTCTCGGGCGGTGTCGCAGTTATTAAAGTCGGTGCAGCCACCGAAACCGAACTCAAGGATCGTAAACTGCGCATTGAAGATGCGGTCAATGCCACGAAAGCGGCAATTGAAGAAGGCATCGTCCCCGGTGGTGGTACGGCGTTAGTTCACTTAGCTGGCAGCATGAATAGCTATATCTCTGGTCTGACCGGGGAATTTGCGATTGCTGCTAAATTGGTGCAACGCGCCCTCGAAGCCCCAGCGCGTCAAATCGCCATCAACTCTGGTCTTGAAGGCTCGGTCATTATCGAGAAAATTAAGACCAACTCTGACTTTAACTATGGCTTTAATGCGCTTACTAATAGTTACGAAGACCTCGTGGCGGGTGGCGTTATTGACCCCGTTAAAGTAACCCGTTCTGCCCTGCAAAATGCAGCTTCAATCGCGGCGATGGTGCTCACTACCGAAGCTCTGGTAGTAGACAAGCCCGAAGAAGATAAAAAAGCGGCTGGCGGTGGCGGCGGTATGCCTGATTACGACTAACGTGTCACTGTGAGTGAAGAGGGGTAGTCTTAGGGCTGCCCCTTTTTTGTTGTTAAAATAATTAATCAAACACATCTCATTTTGATAAAGAAATTTGCGTAATACGTCGTGTGTGAAGGTATGTATTAGCTCACAGTTAATTAAATTAGTAATAAGCTGTAAACTCTGGACACAAAGATATAAGATCTCTAAGTGAAAATCCGGTCTGACTATCGTAATCCTTTTGGACTCTCCTTTTGCGCCTTATTCAAACATCCCTTTGGTTACAGTGGACTCTGGCGTTGCGCGGTCTCACCTACGGTGAACGGCTAGCTCGGAACTTGATCGAGGCTATGAGCCGCAAACTTGATTACGGCTTGCACCTATTGACGGTCAAGACCATCAAACCAAGCCATGATGTCATCAATATTGGCACCAGCTTCGAGATTCTCGAAAATAGCAGCTATGGGCATACGTGTATTTTTTAGAACCCATGAGCCACTGACCTTGCCAGGGACACTCTCTACATCTGGACATTGTGACCAATCTCGGATTGTCATAGTTTGATGCTCCTTCTTCTGGCTCTCCTATCGTAGTTTTTACTGAACTCAAAATCATTAACTACAGAAATATTTTTACGGAGTAGTTTATCGGAGTTACAGCGAGGGTTGATGAATATGGATTCACCGCACAAGCTCGAATGTTCCTGCAAATGGTGGATCAGGATCAACGAGTCGCCAAAATGTCCCTGAGCCTAAATGTTTGAACCACTGTTCGTTGAGAGATGTCGCACCAGCATATTATCGATTGAGAACTGGTGCTGACTCAACCTCGCCAGAAGCAACTTGATCGTGAATCCAAATTTCAAAGCATTGGAACTCATCCACTCCTTGAAACGATTCAATCTCCTCCCACGAACATGAACTCATAGCCTGACCCAAGAGGGAACGAACATTCTGATTATTGCCTCCGACGCGTCCGCCTTGGGGAGCGGCAACACCCACATTACCTGTACTTGAACCACTAAGCACTGAAGTATTAATCTGTGTCCCACCATTTACCGCAAAAGAATTAAGAAGCTTGTTCTAAGATTTTTTGTGGAAGAAAAAGATAACCAATAAACTCATCTATTTCTAAATTTGTAAATACCATATACTCACAGCGTTCGGCTCTTATCAAATTTACTCTTAAAGAAACTTGAGTAAACCTAGATAAGTTACTGAGGAATTCATCGAATCCAGCTATGTCAATATTTTTTGACAAGGTCGTCTCATGTCTTATCTGATATATTTTTTGAATATGCTCACGATCAGCTACGAAAGAGCTTACATCAATGGATTCTTTTTCAAAAATAACGTGGCAGCAATTTTTTACAGTTGCTGAAACAAAAGTACCTGAAAGCAACGTTTGTAGTTTTTGTTTATCGTCTTCTAGGTTTTCGCTCATGGTTTCGTCACCTTTGCTCCCCCTCAATTTCCAAATTATAACCCGTAGCTCTTTAAGACCTGGGGGAAGTGCCTCAACTATGAGCCAAGTTCCATCCTTGCCTTGAACCAGAGCCCCAACTTTGAGTAAGTCACTCTCTGTCCAACCAGCATTCTTCTTCCAAAAAGGATCATTGCCTGTAACCTTGATGCTCTCTCATTTACCAGTTGAACTAGGTAGCGTCAAGTTATAAAGCTCATCTTTGGGTGCCGCAAAAGTCTGAGTAACCGGATGATAGCTCTGTTTGCCTGTCTTCTCATTACAAGTAAGGACTTTATGTCCTCGCTTCAACTGCTCAATTGGCTTTTCTCCTGATTCAGCTAAGACTGGTGTTCCTGCGATAAATGAGCAACCTACTACCATAAAGACAAGCTGTAGATAAAGCTTTACAAGAAGCAGTGTTTTTAAACTTTGTGAACGGTCTACCACTATAGATTTTCACAATTAAGCTCTCTCAAAAAGTATTGTATATCCTTATCATCCCAAGTTTTTGAATGTTTAAGTTGTTCAAAGAGCTTATAAAGATGAGTCTTATTATTCCAGTGTTTTAAACAACTATAGTGAAAATTTGTATAGTTGTATCTATGAATTTCCTGGCTTTCCTCATCTGTTAAATGACCCAGTCCTAAATATTCATCAGGATTTGTAATTTCAAGTTTACAAATTTCACACTGTCGATGTGTCGGCTCAGAATTTTTTTGAAATTCTTCATATCGAGTTATAACTCTATCGGCTAATGAATGTTTCAATAAGCATTCTGAATGAAAAATACCATCATTAAAGACCCAAAGTGGATCAAGTCTATTTGGTATGAACGAAGGAAACCCGATGACCTCTTGTCCCTTTTGAATAGGAAGGCTACAAAGTGGACATGGCATTCCTTGTATCAAAATAGACATTTTAAGAACACCCAGTGGATCTTGATCCTAACTGTAACAGTCGGCACTCAGCTGATTAATTCTCAAGCTTTATATTTTTGCTTGGCATATTCACTAGAAATATTTAATAACCTTGGTGAACCACCTCCCTGTGTTGAACTCTCAGGGTATAACAATTCCCAAAAACGCTTGTCATGGGGATCTTGGTAGAGAGTGTCCCAACCTGTTGCGTCTACAGCAATCTCTTCAAGATATTCTGAAACGAGTTTATCTATCCTTTGAGATGTTTCGTCAGGTAGCATTACCCCCTCACATAAAATCCATTTCCCGAGCAAGTCTCTTTCACTTGAATGAAGCATCATAATTACCTCACAACTCTAATTACTGCATTGGGGGGAATAGAATCATTGGGTATAACAAACTCTCTGGCTCCGCCAAGAGTTTTACCTCCTCCTATGAAGCCAGAGTTAAGGCTATTAATTGGCGTAGCAATTCCCTGCAAAGGGGTTAGAGATTCAATGATTGTAAAAATGTCACTTTTGGGTATTGTTAGGCGTACTGCTAAATCATTTGCACTTAAACCAGCGATATCCTCTGTAGCTGTCACAAAGACATCCTCAGTACTTGGACGACCAAGTGTTGTTACAAAACGTTCTCCAGCTATGACTCGTGCTAAATTTTTAGGTGCGGGATTATTTATTCCACGCTCATTACGCACCCACGCGCCTGTCTTCCCAACAAAGTAACTATGATCCCCCTTGACCTCAAGCTTATATCTGGTAGCCCGGTCTATTCTTAGACTCAATGACTCAACTCAAAAACTAAAGCTTAGCGTTGCAAGTGAAATAACTCTAATCTCAGCTGTGTACCGGGAATTGGTGGTGAACCAAACCAAAGGACTTTTTTTTCTGGGCCAATAAAAATCTGGGCGGTACCACTCCTGAGTGTAAGACGTCCGCCGTAGCGTTGACAGATTTGTTGGAGATGCCAGAGTCCTTGACCGCGTGTATCATCGGTGGCTACCCCAGAAATACCTTTTTCGAGAGCCAGAGCTAGGGCATGACGGTCATCCTTGAGATAGGCAAAGCGAGGATTACGACGCAAAGATTGCTGAATACCAATCCCGCCATCAATCACCGAAAGCACCAACCGTTGCTGCTCTCGGTCATGACGTTTGAATACTTGCATGATCACCAAGGGCGGCCAACAGCCATGTTCCAAGCTATTTTGAAAAGCCTCACTTAGAGCATCAAATACGGTATGGGCTAATCGTGCCGTATAACCCAACCGCTGCTGCACCGTATGCAACACATGACCTGCCACCGTATCGCCATCCTCACGACCCATGATCCGAAATAACTCCAACAAAATCGGGCTATCTTCTTCATCATGAGGAAAGGTCAACGCGCGGTTGCCGCGATAGGGAAAATTCATACGTTTGAGATAAGACGCAACTCTAGGGTCTAAATTGAGCAGCTGAAAAGATTGTTCGCGCAATAATTCAGTCATCGCCAGCCCAGCAATCACATAAGGGTCGATAAAATGCACGCCCTGAAGGTCAAGCTCTGGCTCAGGATTGGCTAAGGCGGAGCCGATCGTTTCGTTAAAGCGCGTGAACGACCAGTCTTCCACAATCGCACTTAGTCCTCGTGCATTTCATAGGGGTCATCAAGCTGCTTGGAGGGCGGCCCAAAAGCGGTATAGATCGAAAAACCAGTAATGCCAATAAGCATGACTGCAACACCGATGATCAAAAATTGAGCTGTTAACATGATGTAGAAATTCTTAAGTTGTTCCTCTATAATATACACAATGTAAAGTTTTTGTTAGAGAGAGCGACCCATGGCAATCCGCACCGGACTCGGCGAAATCCTCAAACCCCTCAACTCGGAATACGGCAAGGCCGCTAAAGGTTGGGGAACCACCCCGATCATGGCCGTATTCATTTTCTTGTTTGGCGTGTTTTTGATCATCTTGATCGAATTATTCAATGGTTCTTTGCAAGTGGAGGGCTTCCACACTACGCCTTGGGCTCAGGAAATAGGTAAATAAGCTGATTGTTGCTACGATGAGCGCCCCCACCAAAAACCAACGGATTTGTTTGTCTTGCCGTCGCAAGGCAAATAAAGAAGATTTTTGGCGGGTTATTCGAGTCTGGCCTATCCAGCAAGTACAATTGGATCAGGGCATGGGGCGGTCCGCCTACCTATGCCCTACGACGCATTGTCTGCAACAAGCCCAACGCAAAGACCGTCTCGGTAAGGTACTCAAAGCCAAAGTTCCGCCAGAGATTTATGAAACGTTATGGGCGCGGCTGAAGTCGGAAAATGAGAATCAACGGTAAGCGGGAGGGTGCAGATGAGAAATGTCCGTATTTATGATTTGGCGCGGGAATTAAACCGTGACAACAAAGAAGTCTTGGCAATTTGTGACCGATTGGGTATCACGTACAAAAGTCATAGCAGCACGATCACGGAAGAAGAAGCCGATGCGATCAAGCGCAACATGAAGAGCCGTCCGGCGACCATGACCAAAACTACTACCCATAAGCCAGCTGCCAAAGTTCCAGAAATTGTGACTAAGCCCGGCACAAGCAAACAACAAATTTTGCAAGTGTATCGTCCACCAGCCCCAGCAGTGATCAAACCTGCCACCTCAGATGAAGTGATAGCAGCAGTATTAGTACCCACTCCGCTCGAGCCTATTGCTGTTACTGAAGCCGTAGCACCTGTTGTAACTACCCCCATACTCGAACTAGTTAAGCCAACCGTTCCTATCATCGAATCTGTAATTGAGTCCTTGCCAGTGGTCGTGCCTGTCGCCCCAATTGCGGTAGAGCCAGTGGCAGTGATCGCTATCGAACCTGTACCCATCGCGGTGATTGCAGCTCAGGTAGTCACAGAAGCACCCCCAGCTCTAATGCCTAAAGTCGTCCTACCACCAGCTGCAGTTGTCGTACCTGCTACTGTTGCAGCCGTGATTGCGCCTGGTCAACAACCCGCCAAAGCTAAAAAAGGCCGGGGTCGCGATGAAGATGAAGAAACAGCTGACGAAGAAGGACAAGATAAAAAACAACGTAAAGCGGCACCCACCAAAGGCGCAGCTGACCCTGTAGTGCAACGGGCAACCGCTAAAGTCACGACAGCGCCTAGTCGCAGTACCGCAGCACCCACTCTGCGCAGAGGTCCTAATAAGCCGATCCTAGCGGGTACCCAATCTTCCTCGCCGACGATTAGCCGCTCGCGTAACAGCAATAATTCCACGGAAGTTGCTGTTCCCAAAATTTTGACTTTGGGTAGCGGTACGATTGCTATCCAAGACTTGGCTGCTTTGATGCATGTTTCGCCCACAGAGATCATCAAAGCCCTCTTTATGAAGGGCAAAATGGTCACCATCAACCAAACTCTTGAGCAGGCAACGGCTGAAATGGTGGCGACCGAACTTGGCTTCGAGGTACAGCAAGATCAAAACGTTGTCGCTGCTGCTCACAAAACCGAAATGTTGGATATTGACGACCTCGATAATCTCCAAAGCCGTCCACCTGTCGTCACGATCATGGGTCACGTAGACCATGGTAAGACCTCGCTCCTAGATGCCATCCGCACGACTAAAGTAGCCCAAGGTGAAGCTGGTGGCATTACCCAGCGTATTGGTGCCTATGTGGTACCAGTCAATAATCGCCAAGTTGCCTTTTTGGATACGCCGGGTCACGCAGCCTTTACGGCAATGCGCGCGCGCGGAGCCAAAGTTACCGATATTGCAGTCTTGGTCGTCGCTGCTGATGATGGCGTGATGCCCCAGACCAAAGAAGCAATTAGCCACGCTCAAGCGGCGGGTGTACCGATTGTGGTGGCAATCAACAAGATGGATCGCCCTGATGCTAACCCTGATCGTGTTAAGCAAGAACTCGCCGAATTTAACTTAGTCCCCGAGGAATGGGGCGGTGAGACGATCATGGTGCCAGTGAGTGCCCGCGAACAAACCAATCTCGACTTACTCCTCGAAATGTTGCTCCTCCAAGCCGATTTACTGGATTTGCAGGCCAATCCCAACCGTGCTGCTAAAGGCACAGTGATTGAGGCGCACTTAGACAAAAACCGAGGCCCAGTGGCTACGGTACTAGTTCAAAATGGCACCCTGCACATTGGCGATGTCTTTGTCGTCGGACCAATTTTTGGTCGGGTACGGGCGATGTTTGATGACCAAGGACGGGCGATTCTCCATGCCACGCCTTCGGTTCCGGTTGAGGTTTCTGGGTTTGCACAAGTGCCGATGGCGGGTGAAGAACTCGAAGTCTATCTTGATGAGCGTGAAGCCCGTCGCATTGCCGAAAGCCGTGCGATTGCCTTCCGGGATAATCGTCTTAGTCACCAGCTCTCAACCCGCAAAGTCAGCTTAGGTAGTCTCTCAGTTAAAGCCCAAGAAGGCGAACTCAAAGAACTTAACTTGATCATCAAAGCCGATGTCCAAGGCTCGATTGAGGCGTTGCTAGGTTCACTTGAGAAATTACCCCAAACCAAAGTCCAACTGCGGATCTTGCTCAGTGCTGCTGGTGAAGTCACCGAAGCCGATATTGATCTGGCATTGGCCTCTAATGCGGTCATTGTTGCCTTTAGTACGACGGTCTTGACTAATGCCCGGTCTTTGGCAGAACAGGTGGGCGTAGATATTCGTGAATATGACGTTATCTACAAGCTGCTCGAAGATGTGGAAGATGCGATGGCGGGCCTATTGGCGCCTGAATTGATCGAGGAACCTTTGGGTGTGGCGGAAGTGCGCATGGTGATCCCGGTGGGCAAACTTGGGCGCATTGCAGGTTGTTATGTCCAAGAGGGCAAGGTTGTCCGCAATTGTCTGATTCGGGTACGCCGCGCCAAGGAAGTGGTCTTCGAGGGGCATATTGATTCGCTCAAACGCTTCAAAGAAGATGCGCGTGAAGTGTTACCGGGCTTTGAGTGCGGGATCGGCTCAGGTCAGTTTAATGCTTGGGAAAATGGTGATCTGATCGAAGCCTATCGTATGGTGACGCGCAAACGTTCACTAACTTAGTTTAGCCAAAGTTGAGATTTGAGATAGGCTCTCTAGCTCTTGGGGGTCTTTTATAAGCCCCTCTGCCCCATAAATGGGGGACGAAGCCCAGCTAATACTTGGTTTGGATGCCTGAGAAGAAAGAGCGTTAACGCTCTATCTCTAAAAGTGTAACTTTCCCCAAGTGTGCGCTGGCTCCCCAAACTTGGGGCGGGGAGAGCTTCTACTCAAATTCTAAAGGCCAGAGTTCGGTGACAGGGACTTGCCATCCTGGAAATAAATCGGGTAAAACCAAATGATCGGTATCAGTAAAAATTTCAACAGCTTGATGTAGCCGATAAACACTGACTAGGTGCGTATCAGGGTCAATCAAAATAGCAATTAAAGTGCCTAATTCAAGATAGGTTTCTAACTTATCAATCAGAGATTTTGTGCGATCCGTACTTGATTTAATTTCAACAACGAGATCCGGTATAACCTGCGCGTAGGTGCGGGGGCTATGTTTCATTTTGTCCCGAGAAATAAAGGATACATCTGGAGCTGTCAAATCACCATTAACAGAGCGATAACCTGCACTAGCATCAGCTACCTGACCTAGGCGACGTGGTCTAACCCAATTATTTAAAAGGCTAGAGAAATTTGTCCCCACCACCGCTGATGTAATATCAGATGGACTCCTAATAACTAGACTGCCATTTCTGATTTCGAGACAATGGTTAGGATATAGGTGCTTGGCTTTTTCGATATCTTCCAAGGTCATTGTCATGGGAAGTTCTCTTTTGTAGCTACCTAAAGTTTAGTTGATAAGCCCATCATTACACGAAGAATTGGTTAAAAAAGAGGCTCTCAGCAGTTGCTAAGAACCTCTTTTTTAGTAACTAAAGAAACCTTACTTGACTTCAGTAAAGTCCGCATCAATGACATCATCACCAGTGCCACCACTCGGTGTGCCACCATCAAAATCAGAAGGTGTAGCCTCACCACCCCCAGTTTGTTGGTACATCCGAGAGGAGAGGTCATAGACTGCTTTTTGCAGGTCTTCCTTGAGGGATTTGATGCTGGTTGTATTACCCGCACTGATCGCATCTCGCAAGTCTTTGATTAGACCTTCAATTTTCGTCTGCTCAGCACTGTCGATCTTATCGCCGAAGTCCTTGAGTTGGCGTTCAGCGGTAAAGGTCAGGGCATCAGCTTCATTTTTGAGGTCTACTTCCTCACGACGGGCTTTGTCAGCCGCAGAGTTGCGTTCGGCCTCAGTCACCATGCGTTCCACTTCGTTTTTATCGAGGGTGGAGGCACCAGAAATGGTGATCGATTGGGCCTTACCGGAGGCTTTGTCCTTGGCTGTCACGCTCAGAATACCATTAGCGTCAATGTCAAAGATGACCTCAACTTGCGGTACGCCACGCGGAGCCGGAGGAATACCTTCGAGGCGGAAACGTCCTAGAGATTTATTATCCCCGGCCATTTCTCGTTCCCCTTGCACCACATGAATTTCGACCGAGGTCTGCCCATCAGCCGCAGTGGAGAAGGTTTCCGATTTCTTGGTAGGAATCGTGGTGTTGCGGGTAATGAGTTTCGTTGCCACACCGCCTAGGGTTTCGACACCCAAGGAAAGCGGCGTCACATCAAGGAGCAAGATATCCTTGACTTCACCAGCTAAGACCCCAGCTTGAATGGCAGCGCCAACAGCGACGACTTCATCGGGGTTAACGGTTTGGTTGGGTTCTTTGCCCGTAACCCGTTTGACGAGTTCTTTGACCGCTGGGATGCGGGTCGAACCACCAACAAGCACCACTTCATCAATATTTTCATTTTTGAGGCCGGCATCCCGGATTGCTTGCTCAACTGGGCCACGGCAACGGTCAATCAAGTCCGCACAGACACTTTCAAACTGAGCACGGGTAAATTTCAGCTCAAGGTGCTTAGGACCATCAGCGGTCGCCGTGATAAAAGGCAAGCTGATCGTCGTCTCAGTAGCAGAAGAGAGTTCGATTTTGGCTTTTTCAGCAGCTTCGGTGAGGCGTTGGAGGGCTTGACGATCATTGCGTAGATCCAGACCTTCTTGCTTTTTGAATTCTCCAGAGAGCCAATCCACGATATGGCGGTCAAAATCGTCCCCACCTAGGTGCGTATCACCCGAAGTAGATTTGACTTCAAATACGCCGTCGCCAACTTCTAGTACGGATACGTCGAAGGTTCCCCCACCCAAGTCAAAAACAAGAATGGTTTCGTTGCTCTTTTTGTCCAAACCGTAGGCTAATGCTGCTGCTGTGGGTTCGTTGATAATCCGCAATACATCGATCCCAGCAATTTTTCCGGCATCTTTGGTGGCTTGGCGCTGCGCATCATTAAAGTAAGCTGGCACTGTGATCACCGCAGAAGTCACTTTTTCGCCGAGATAGGTGCTCGCGTCATCGACAAGTTTGCGCAATACCATCGCCGAGATTTCTTCAGGAGCCATCTCTTTGCCAGCCAAGGGACTACTGACTTTGACGTTATTGCTGCGGTCTTCCAAAACTTTGTAAGGAACTAGCTTGGCCTCAGCGGTCATTTCTGAGTATTTGCGTCCGATGAAACGTTTGACGGAATAAAACGTATTTTCCGCATTGAGTACTGCTTGGCGACGTGCAATCTGACCCACCAGCCGCTCGCCACTTTTGGTGAAGGCAACAACGGAGGGCGTGGTGCGGTTGCCCTCGGCATTGGCAATTACCGTGGGTTGTCCCCCTTCCAGAACGGCAACCACTGAGTTTGTGGTTCCCAGGTCAATACCGACTACTTTGGCCATAGGTCTTGTACCTCATCCAGTACGCGTGTGGTCTCTTTTTCCAGGATACAGGCTTAACAGGGTCTGTGTCTGTACCCGACTCCCTCCATCCTACTTATATGAGTCTTGTTTTAGCAAGTTATTTGAGTCAAAAAGGACTACGGACAGAGCCAACAGCTGGCGTTCAGCCAGAGCTTCATAGCACTTGTGAGTAGATGTGAGGCAATGTGAGCAAATCTTGCAGAATCTTTAGGTTCTGTAAAGACATTCGGTCAAGGGTTTAGGTACAATAGAGATATGCAGATCGGGGAAAAAAACTGCTATGTTCTCCATTTCATTACAGAGTCCGCCAGCAGTCAGCACTGAAGTAACGCACATGGTCTCCATTTCACTGCAACGATCAATGCAGACGTTACACATTATTAATTTTTCCTCTACGCTTTTTTTGCGTCCGATTTTAGAATTGCTGCTAGTCGACATTCCTCCGGCTTTTCGGGCTGAGCTGCGTTTAGGCTTACAAGAAGCCCTCGTCAATGCAGCACGTCATGGTAACTGTTTAGACCCCCACAAATCAGTACGGGTTCAATTTGCAGTTACGCCACGCCGCTACCTATGGATCATTACTGATCAAGGACAGGGCTTTAATTGTCAAAAGGTTTATACCCATGACCCGACGCTTGCTGCGGGTTATGTGCATCAAGAATGCGGACGGGGCGTGCTGATGCTCAAACAAATTTTTGATGAAGTGGTCTGGAATGAGCAAGGTAATCAACTGCGACTGTGCAAACATCTAAGTGAAGGTTGTCGGCCACTGGTGGTCTAAAGCGTGAAGCAGTATTACCGCGTAACTGGAATTAATCTAAAACGTCAGCCGCTTGGGGAAGCGGATTTGTTGGTAACCATGTTTACCCGCGAACAAGGTCTTTTGCGCGCCGTAGCCAAGAGTGCCAAAAAACCAAACTCAAAATTAGGCGGACGCTTAGACCTTTTTGTCGTTAATGATTTACAAATTTATCAAGGCAAATCCCTAGAGACTATTGTCCAAGCGCAAACCTTGCATAACTTTGGTCGCTTGAGTCGAGATTTGCTACGTCTAGGTAGTGCTCAATATTGGGCCGAAGCCGTACTCGCCGAAGCCGTGGCAGGTCAAGCCCAACCTGCTTTATTTGACCTGTTTCTCGAACATCTCGGTCGCCTCGAAGCCTGCCCTATGGCACATATTAATGGTCATTTGGTACATGGACTCTATCAATTTTTGCAAGTTAGTGGCATTGCGCCAGTGCTTGAATTTTGTGTCTTGAGTGGACGACCTTTGCACCAAGAGGCTGCGGGATTTAGTGTCACCCTTGGTGGTTTGGTAGCGCGCGAGGCGATCACTGAGTATACGCCAGTGACCAAACTAACCCTTGACCAAGTTAATGCCCTGCAATGGCTACTGCAACCAGAACTGCCCGCTGAGATTATGAGTGCTCCCGTTTGGATCAGTCTAGAACGGGTACTGCGCCGCTATCTAGAAGATTACCTACAACGTAGCGTCCGTTCGGCAGTATTTCTAGAAACTTGCTTGAGTTAAAAAAATTTGTGTAATTGCTCTGTCACAACTGGTTTAGACCGCTGTTTTGCAATGGCATAAGCATTTCTACTCATGCAATTAGCGGAAAGCAATCTAACTATTAATTTATCTAATTTTGAGCTATATAACTGACTTAAAATCTGCTTATACTCCCCCAATGATTAAGCAAGATTACGAAATAATTAAGAGTTGTTTCAAAAAGCGTAGAAGTGCATTGACACTGGGATTTTCAAAAATTACTCTGTGGATAGACGCACTACAAACGTCATCAGACGCATAGTTAGTTGTGCCTAGGAGGAAAACATGGGACACAGTTTGAATATCTACGACAAAGACTCGATTGGGCTTTATCTCAAGGAAATTGGTCGCGTCCCCTTACTCACACCCGAACAAGAAGTCTTGTTAGCCCGTCAAATCGCCCAAGGCGGCCCAAGAGGCGAATATGCCAAAAACCGTTTAGTGCAGGCTAATTTACGGTTAGTCGTCTCAATTGCCAAAAAATATATTAACCGTGGTGTACCGTTTTTAGACTTGATTCAAGAAGGTTCCATTGGCCTAATTCGGGCTGCCGAAAAATTTGAGCATGAGCGTGGTTACAAGTTTTCAACCTATGCCTATTGGTGGATTCGGCAAGCTATTACCCGTGCTGTCGCATCCCAAGCTCGCACCGTGCGGTTACCGATTCACATGGTCGAAAAGATCAATAAAGTCAAACGCATTCGCCGTGAATTAACCCAAGAGTTTGGTCGCGCTCCGACTTCCGAACAATTGGCTAAAGCCCTAGATATTGAACCCGATGAACTTGAATCAATTCTCCGGGCTTCACGGCGCACGGTTTCGCTGAATATTGCTGTAGGTAAAGAAGAAGATACCGAGTTAATCCAGCTGATCGAAGATGAAGAGCAACGCAGCCCTGGGGATCAAATTGATCGCCTCAATATGTGTGAGCAAGTCAACGAACTCTTGAGCCATCATCTTAGTAGCCGTGAGCGCGACATCATCAGTTTGCGCTTTGGTCTCACCGATGGTCATCAACGCACGTTAGATGAAGTGGGCAATCTTTTTGATCTATCGCGTGAGCGCATCCGCCAAATCCAAGCCAAAGCCTTCCGTAAGCTACGGCGAGTAAGGGAGCGTTATCATTTACATGATTGGTTGGCAGCGCTATAGAGGCTGCGCTCATGCCACTGGACGGATTAATCTGATATTGTGCAAGGCTTCCTGGTGTGAGCCTCGCGCTCTGTGCGTAGCATAAGCGTCGGGATACAAGCTGCCTGGGGCGAAGCTGAACCAAAGAAGTGAACAGCAGGGTATGGTTACTTCGGGTATATGAAACCTCTGTCGAGGGAGTCTGATGTACCTGAGCCAAGAGGCGATCACCATCGTGGTCTTAGTAGGTAACACCCATCCGTTCCCTAGGAAAAAAGAGCGTGAAACTGATATGGCGAGTCCATAAAATGATGACCAGATTTTGGCTGCACTTGTTTTCTTGACGCACCACGTCATTAGCAGGGACGTAAACAGTGGTTTGGATGGTTGTGAAGTGTTCAATCTTTCTACTATTTTTTCTGTGAAAAATCTTTGCGTTTACCCCTATTATTAAATTAGTAGGGGTATTTGCTTTGGTAGCCCCACTGAGGTCGGCTAATAGTGGATCAGTTTAAGCGGAAAATATACAGCAAAGCCCCTGTAATTGAGGCTCTAATCCACTTTGAATTCCAGAGTGAACCTGAGAATTTCTCCTCTAAACTTGATATTTTTTGTGAATATATTGCACAAGATTACCCAGACTGCTCCACAATCCAGTTCATGCCTGTCGATTTAAGCAACGCAGCATCCAGCCAGAGGAACATTGGTTATAGATTGGCAAATTCTTCTAATGATCGAATTTTGCAATTAAGAGAACAAAGTTTCACCTTTAGTTGTCTAGCTCCTTACACTAAGTGGGAAGACATGATTTTACAGGCATTAAATGTTTGGAAGTCCTATCAGGATCTCATGCAAAATGCTCCTCTGACCCGTGTGGCTGTGCGTTATGTCAATCAGCTCAATCTACCTTTATCAAAACTGGATCTTAAAAGCTATCTCAATATTTATCCAGTAATATCTTCGGAGCCGCCATTAGATCTAGGCGGCTATCTAATGCAGCTACAAATTCCATTTCCAAAAGATAATGCCTTAGCTACTGTAATCCAAGTCCTTGAACCACAAAATCTTCCTGAAGTAGCTTCCACATTACTTGATATTGAAGTAACTTCAACAGGTGAATTAGCAGATGAGGATCTTCAAGCTCTTCTGAATAGATTACACAAAATAGAAAATCAAGTTTTTGAAACATCAATTACTGATCGTACCAGGGAGTTATTTAAATGAGCAACATCGCTAGACAGACACAGAGTGTAATTTTGGATAAACCGTCTTTTCCGACAAACAAATCAACATCTTTAGATGAGAAGATGAAAAGATTGCGTGAGCGGTTGGACTTATCACAATACAAGTACATATTAACCAGAAAAGTTGTTAATTTGATTAAAGATTTGATTCGTTCATGTGACCAAGATGAAGCCGATCAACTGAAAACTATAATTTTCAACGAGTTGGAAGGTAACATAAATATTCTTAGTGAAATAGCACTTGATGATTCTAATCTCATTAATGTAAGAGCTATAGCTGCTCGGCTTTTCTTCGCTAAGGTGACCAATACACCACTACATCATTCTCTAAGGGGTCATCGTAGCTCACTAATACGCCTTGGTGTCGTGTACGGACTTGCTGACTCGGGGCAATGGGAAGAAGTTAGCAAATACCTCCGTGATCGTCATGCTACTGTGTCTAAGCGAACGCAGGAGATTATTGATGACGCAGATTAGCAACTGCTCCTATCTGCGATTCATAAATAACATAGATCCTAGTGTTTTCGATATACCTGATGATGGAGAAGTTGATTTAGAAGGAAGGATCAAGGCAGCTGCTTTGGTATTTGAACCACGTTCCATAGATCAAGGTTGTCTCTCCGTGTGGAAGTTACAAAATATAGGTGAATTCAACCGTTTACAAGCTGGCTTTGCTGCTCTTTTCCGTAAGAAACTTGAAAATCTAAATACTTTACGTATTCCAGATGAAGTCTTGGAAAATGCCCACATTGAAATAAAATCTTCTCCTAACCTTGAGGCTTTTTCTTGTATTGCACACTTGCACTATGGGCTAGATTTAGCTGATCAAAAAAGTAGAGAAGCTCTGGCACGAGAGTTAATCAATTGGCTAGCGGCTAAGAATCTCACATTAAAATCCATATATTCACGCACAAGAAAACAGGAAATCAAGGAAATCACTAAGAGCGTGTATTTAGATTGTTCACCATGCGTCTCGCAAATTGATATTGATAAGGCACAACCTTGGGCAAGAAATATTGTAATAAATATCTAAGATTTTTAACTATGTCTTAAATAAACCGCACAACTTTTTGTTTACCTACTCGGATAATTGCTTCTTTCAGTTCCTGAGCATCAGTAAAACTCAAATTTAAATCCGTCACTAATCCATCATTAAAACGCACAGCATTTTGTTGGATCAGCCGCCGTGCATCTGACGTTGTGGCACAAAGATTAGTGGCTTTGAGTAGTTGGGTTATTAGTATAGGAAATTGAATCGTTGTCAGATCAAATTCCGGGATTGTTGCGAGTTTTGCTCCTGCTTGATTGAGGGCAAGACCATCTTTTGCGGCTTGATCAGCAGACTGCGTATCATGAAGTAATTCAGTAATCGTAAAAGCTAGCTTACGTTGCCGTTCACGGCTCTCCGAAGGAAGCTGATTCACATCAATAGTTGTGAGCAAACTAAAATAGCTCTCAATCAAACTATCAGGTACTTTCTGGAGTTTTTGGTACATGGCAAAAGCTGGTTCTGTAATCCCGATATAATTACCTGAAGACTTGGACATTTTTTTGACACCATCTAAGCCAACTAAAAGTGGCACTAATAGACAGAGCTGCGGTATTTGCCCATCGCGTAATTGTAAGTCACGACCCACCCCGAGATTAAACTTCTGATCCGTACCACCTAGCTCAATATCTGCCCTAATTGCAACTGAGTCATAACCCTGCATTAACGGATAGAGAAACTCATGCAGATAAATTGGTTGCTGTTGGTTATAGCGTTCCCGAAAACCTTCTTTAGCCAGCATTTGCTGGACAGTCATAGAAGCCAATAGGTCAGTGATTTTGCCCAGGTCTAAACCAGCTAACCAGGTACTATTGTGATGAACCTCTAATCTTCCCGGTGTCTCAAAATCTAAAACTTTTTTGGCTTGCTCCAAATAAGTTGCCGCATTGGTTGCGACTTCAGCAGGAGTTAACCGAGGTCTTGCTTCCGAACGCCCGGTCGGGTCACCAATCAGTGCCGTAAAGTCACCAATAATCAAGACGGCTGTATGTCCGAGATCCTGAAACTGACGCAATTTATTTAAGGCTACTAAATGACCAAGATGTAAATCAGGCCGGGTTGGGTCAACGCCCAGTTTTACCCGTAGAGGGCGGGTTGTTTTGGCAAGCAGATCCTTGAGCGCAGTCGCGCCCCCCGGAAAGATCTCGACTACGCCTCTAGTTGCAATCATGGACGAAATTTGCGGAACACCAACGACACATTGTGCCCACCAAAGCCGAAGGAATTGGACATCGCAATTTCAATGGGCATCGACCGACCGACATTTGGAATGTAATCTAAATCGCACACCGGATCGGGGGTTTCGAGGTTGATTGTGGGTGGAGCAAAGTCTTCTTGCATCGACAACACGGCAGCTACCGACTCAATGCCACCAGAACCACCCAACAAATGTCCCGTCATCGACTTGGTCGAACTTACCGCTAATTTGTAAGCATGATCACCAAAAACGGTTTTAATCGCCTCGGTCTCTGCCGAGTCATTGGCCTCAGTACTGGTGCCGTGAGCATTGATATAACTGACCTGTTCTGGTAAAACTCCGCCATCTTTGAGGGCAAACCGCATGGCTCGGGAGGCGCCTTCATGTTTGGGAGCAGGCATGGTCATATGAAACGCATCACAAGTTACGCCATAGCCGACCATTTCTCCATAAATTTTTGCACCCCGCGCTAAAGCGTGATTCAGCTCTTCGAGTAACAAAATCCCACAGCCTTCGCCGATCACAAAACCATTACGATTTTGATCAAACGGGCGACTCGCATGGGTCGGGTCATCATTGTTAGTCGTGGTCATCGCCCGTGCAGCACAAAAACCCGCTACCGTCAGGGGGGTAATGGCAGCCTCTGTGCCACCACTCAACATCGCTTGAGCATAGCCGTGCTGCACCATCCGAAAAGCATCACCCAAGGCATTAGAGCCAGCGGCACAAGCGGTCACGGTACAAGAGTTAGGGCCTTTGGCTCCCGTAAAAATTGCGGTCATCCCCGCTGCCATGTTGGAGATCATCAACGGCACCATAAAAGGTGAACAGCGATCCGGCCCTTTAGTTAAATAAATTTCTTGTTGGTCTTCGAGGACTTTGATCCCACCAATGCCAGTGCCAATAATGATCCCAACCTGTTCGGCGTTGAGGTCATTGATCTCAAAATTAGCATCGGCTAAGGCTTGCTTACTCGCGGCTACGGCATACTGTGCAAAGCGATCCATGCGTTTCATATCCTTGCGATCCATGTAGAGCAAGGCATCAAAATCTCTGACTTCGGCGGCAATCCGGGCATCGTGACGACTAGCATCAAAGCGGGTAATCGCGCCTACACCGCTTTTCCCGGTTTTGAGTCCCTGCCAAAATTCTTGTACGGTATTGCCCAAGGGCGTAATTGCCCCTAGACCCGTCACCACGACCCGGCGTACTCCCATGGGAATCCTCTTTACAGTTATTTACTTAGGATATCAGGACAGGGGAGTGTGAGTATGCCTTGATACAAGATTCTTGGCAAAAAGCCCTTGTCAGGATGGCTCCTTTTGACTTACTATAGACGTTTGCGGACTTAGGAAGTTTTATGCACGCCCAGGCACTTATTCGTTTGATTGAAGAACCTTTTTTTAAGACTGATCTCCCGGCAATGAATGTCGGCGATAACGTGCGTGTCAGCGTCAAAATTGTAGAAGGTGGCAAAGAGCGCGTTCAAGCCTTTGAAGGCACGATTATTTGCATCCGTAACCACGGTCTCAACAAAAGTATCACGGTGCGTCGGGTGTTTCAGGGCATCGGCGTCGAACGGGTATTCCCAGTTCATTCCCCTCGCATCGAGAGCTTCAAAGTTACCCGTCGGGGTAGTGTCCGTCGTGCCAAACTCTTTTATCTACGTGGTCGGGTCGGTAAGGCTACGCGCGTTAAAGAAAAAGTTTAGGGTCTCCCCAAAGATGCGCCGTTAGTTCAGTTGGTAGAACGCAGGTCTCCAAAACCTGATGTCCAGGGTTCAAGTCCTTGACGGCGCGCACTTATTTTCTGCTTCTAAAAACGCATCTGGTTCTTTGAGTCTTTTTTATAATTAGTTAAATAAGTAGAAACTAAGTCTGTATGCAAATGTCACCTGTACCTTGTCATGACAACCAACTTATTGCCACGCTTCACCCGACTTGCTGCTATCAACATCGTCTCTAACTTGATGGTGCCTTTAGCTGGTTTGGTTGATGTAGCTTTTCTGGGTCATCTCAGTGAGGTCAAATATTTAGCTGGTGTGGCTCTAGCGACGGTGTTGTTTAATTATCTGTACTGGACTTTTGGTTTTTTACGGATGAGTACGACGGGTTTGACAGCTCAAGCTGCTGGTCGTAAAGATGACGACGAGATTTTGCTGATCGGTGTGCGTCACTGGCTAGTCGCGCTGTTTTTAGGGTTACTGATTATCTTGCTCCAACGACCTTTAGCTGATCTAGGGTTTGCTCTACTTAATGCGCCACCTGAGGTACAACAAACTGGTCGTCATTTTTATAACGCGCTGATCTGGGCGGCTCCTGCGACCTTGATTAATTTTGTATTACTGGGCTGGTTCCTAGGGCGAGAATTAGGCATTCGGGTACTCGCGCTTACGGTGACCAGCAGTTTTTCTTTAGTCGGCTTTGATTATTTACTGATTGTACAGTGGCAGGAGGGTAGTACAGGAGCCGGGATTGCCACTGCTATTAGCCAATATTTGACTTTGTTATTGGGGATGGTTTTGATTAGGCGAGAGGTGAGACCTGCTGCCTTAGTCGCCATTGCTCACCGTATTTTTGACCCCATCGCTCTCAAAGCGGTGTTTTCTCTAAATCTTGATCTGACGTTGCGGACACTCGCTCATCTTACAGTTTTTGCGGTCTTTACTAAGCTCGGCTCAAGTCTTGGTGCGACTGTTGTGGCAGCTAATGCAGTATTGATGCAAGTTGTGATCCTGGGTGCTTATTTGGTTGATGGTCTGGCCTTTGCAACCGAGAGTTTGGCGGGTTTTAGTCGAGGTAAAGGTGATGTTAGTGGGCTCAAACAGTTGCTGTGGCTGTCAGGATCGGCGAGCTTTGTGCTTGGCTTGACCTTTGCCCTGGTCTTTGTTGTCTTGCCAGAGCCCTTATTTGGGCTGATTACCAATCAACCCTCAGTGCTTGCACTGCTGCTGAACTATGCACTTTGGCTTGTTCCTGTACTTGGGTTTGGTTCCCTTGCTTTCATGTTGGATGGTTATTTTTTGGGTCTTACCGCAGGTCGCGTCTTACTGATTGGTACCCTTATTGCGGCAATTATTGGCTTTACACCCCTAGCATTTTTGGCTTGGCAGCAACACTCACTGTATTTGTTATGGTTCGCGCTCTCAGGCTATATGGCAGCTCGGGTGATCGCTTTGGGTGCCTTTATACCTGCGAGTCTTATCTCACCGACTCACCGGATCATGCCGGAGCACCAGCCTCGCGCTGGACTTTAACATTTATTCAGAGAAAATCTCTGGTGAAGCCGTTAAAATACGGGCGCGATAGCACTTCTTGAGTCCCCTGGGGCTTTTGGATTCCTAACAGATAGTCCTCACGGGTGGTTCAGGATTGCTATTGGAGGTCAAGTAAGAGCAAGTCTTGGCTATATGCATCTCCAGCACCACACTTTATGAATTCACAGTTCCCTTCCGAGCTCATCCAGAGCACTTTGGCTCCAGTTATTAAAACTGAACTTTCTTCGGTAATCTCTGGAATCTGCTGGAGCTAGGAGGTAATCCTATCAACGATGTTGGTGAGTTGGATTTGGATCTCGTGAATCATCGGTTAATATCTATTCAGTCAACCTTGCGGGGAGGTCGTTTGATTCTAAATTCAGGGCTGACCCATCAAAAGGCATGAGTAGAAATAGTCGTAGGCTGAATTGCCTTCCCCATAAGGGTTTTAAAATTAGATGCTTTCCCTCTGTTGCTAAATCCTATAATCTTGTCTAGTGGGTCTTTTTTTAGTATCTTGATAAGCACAGCTAAACTAACATAAGCGATACTCCATGGATGCATTCGGGATTTTTGAAGGCGGAGGAGCAAAAGGCTTAGCCCACATTGGTGCATTAAAAGTTGCTCAAGAAGAACGATATATCAAATTTATTGGTGTCGCTGGAACTTCAGCCGGTTCAATCGTAGCAGCCTTGATCGCTGTAGGGTACACTCCCAGTGAGCTTTACACTCCAGACTTAAAGACTAATCCAGACGGGAAGAAAGGACTTTTCGATCTTGATTACCCAAAAGATTTCTTCATAGATGACTGGGATATTTTACAGAATCTCCAAAATGATTTTCAGAAAAAATTTAATGGAGTAGATCTTATATCCGCTTACATAAACACTGTACCCTTTTACTTTCGTAACCGTGCTGTACTGGAGAAAGCACAGCAAAAGAAAGGTTTTTTGAGTACAGGTGCATTTAAGTCATGGCTAAATGAACTGCTTAGTAAAGCACTAAAACTAAAAGACATACCTATAACAGGTAACAATGGTATGGTTCTTTTCCGTGACGTGCCAATAACACTTAAAATCATCACAACAGATATTACAAATTGTAATAGTTTAGTCTACAGTAAACAAAATACCCCAAATGTTCCAGTAGCTGATGCGGTTTCGTGTTCTATCTCTATCCCAGGAATTTTTCCTCCCCAAAAAGTTCATCCGGAAACATTTCAGTTGATTTCCCAAACTGATTCTGAACAAGATGGATTACGAATCGTCGATGGTTTTCTTACATCTAACTTTCCTTTATGGGTTTTTGATGAAGAACGTCGATTATCAGGACTAACTACTCCTGTTTTTGGATTTAAATTAGTTGAACGACAAGGCAACAACCCTAGACCTAGTTCTGATACTTTATTAGATTATTTAGGGATGCTTAGTGGCACTCTTCTGGCAGGAGGGATTGAGTTAGAAACTCGTGCGATTGATAACCTATACGTGATTCCCTTAAAAGTTAGTGTTAGCGCTCTAAAATTCGATTTGGAACCAAATGAAAAAGATCGGCTCTATGAAGATGGAGAGAATGCAGTGCGCAAATTCTTTGCGTTGGAATTTGGTCCAGGTGATCCAAAAAGGATAAAAAAAATTCTTAATGTTGCATGTAACCGTCTCAAGCAGGATTTAAACATACCAAACCTTCATCTTCGTGTTTATGTTGTCCTCCCCCAAGGTAAAGAGAGAACGCGTTTGCGCGTGATGTTTCATAACTTTGATGAAACTGATTCAGATGACCGTCTAGAATTTGCTCCGAATGTCTGGGGTGTTGGTGAATGCTGGGTACAAAAGATTTCCATTATCCGTAACCGGCGATCCCCAGAGCCTGAGGATGCACCCTGGATCAGATTGAATAAGTATCAGAGAGCACTTATTCCTCCATCTCAGATGCATACTCTCCGGTGTGACCCAATCCAGAAGCAAGGTACGCAAGAAATAATAGGTGTGTTTTGCATAGATAGTAATTTAGATGTAGAGGAAGCTTTTGCGAGAGTGGGAGAGATTGCTGCTGAAACAGCTTTCTTCCTTGCTGATGAATTTAGTAGATGAGAGGACCTCGCAGATTTAGATAGTTTTATCCTGGAGTCAGCTCTAGTCTCTCTCTATAGAGCGGTTATTTCTTGTCAATTTTGTGTAACAATAAAATAATAGTATTGTGCACACAGGAGAGTTTCCCTATATTTGAAGGCAGCATTATTTGACAACATGGGTAAGCTGTTTTAGGAGTCCACCTTGCTCAATGTTGTACACTGCGTGTATGGTAAGTAGGTCTGTGAAAATATTCTTTTGTCCTTAGTTAGATCCCTCTGGTCGGAGACTTTCAGTGAAAGACGCGAAAAGATTTGAAAATGCCCTCGCAACTGTCATAGATGATTCTGAGAAAGACGGCATGTACTTCGACGCTTCTTTCGAGATGCTCAAAACCTGCTATGCTTCTGGTGAAGTTCGTCTTCGTGCGGCTTCCACCATCTCCGCTAACGCTACTGCTATCCTCCGGGGAGCCTCTGCCAAGCTGTTCTCTACCCAGCCTGAGCTAGTTCGTCCCGGTGGAAACGCTCACACCGCCCGTCGTTATTCCGCTTGCGTCCGTGACATGGACTACTTCCTACGTTATGCCACCTATGCGATGGTTGCTGGCGACTCATCTATCTTGGATGAGCGTGTGCTGTATTGTCTCCCGGAAACATACGCCGCACTTGGTGTGCCGATTTCTGCTACTGTCCTAGCTATCGACGCGATAAAAGTAGTTATCAAGAGTCTCACAGATTCTGATGTAGCGGAGGAAATAGCACCTTACCTGGACTATTTGATATTTGGTTTATCGGGTGCTCCCATAACCCTCCGGCAGGATTCGGCATAGCCTTCTATACCGGAAGTTAGTGGGCAGGCAACCATAGACGCTAACGCTCTGATAGCTCCCCAAGAGTTCAATGAACGGACTTTAGAAGTAATTCGTTCCAAAATGAATAAATTAGGCTGGTATGAACGCTACCCAGGGACATTTTATGCTCCTCAAAAAGATATGGAACTCTATCAAGAAATTCAAAAGCAAGACCCTGTAGAAGTACGAGCACGATGGGAAGAACATTTACGGCAACTTGACACTTGATCGCAATCTACTGATAGTGTTGATGACACTGGGTTTAGAATTTTAGTCAATTTCAGTGTTAGTGGCGGCTACACTCCCAATACGGGCGTGCTCGAAGGGAGTGACGGCTGGCTTTACGGTACGACAACCAACGGAGGTACAGCTTTTGGCGGTACGATCTACCGGGTGCAGCGCAATGGCACTAGCTTAACAACGTTGATCACCCTAGGCGGTGCTAATGGTGTTCAAATCCCAGAAATAACTTGATTGAGGGCAGTGACGGCTTTCTGTACGGCACCACGATTGCTGGGGGTAGCCATGGCACTGGTACACTTTACAAAATCCGTAAAGATGGGACAGGATGTGCTGTACTATACGCATTTTTGACCACGGAAAGTCCACGGGGCAGTTTGCTCGAAGGGCTGGGTGGCTTTTTGTATGGTAGTAGTGGCGGATCAGATTTTGGCAGTATTTTTCGGATTGCTAAAGATGGCGCAGGTTACCAAACGGTCTATCGTTTTTGTCAAAGCCGTAGCTCGCCCTGTAGAGATGGCAGCATCCCAAATGGCGGTTTGGTGCAAGGCGAGCCGCATGTTCTCTATGGCACTACGGCTGGGACAACCCGTGATCAAGAGCGTATCAATACAACGTTTCGTCTGAATTTACGCCCCTTGATGCAAGGACGATTTTAAACCCCAAATCGATAGCCTTGACCATAGATCGTATGAATTAAGGGTGTTTCAAATTCCTTATCTAGCTTACGGCGCAAAAGTTTGACCTGAGCGGCAAGGGTATTGGGTACGGCTTCATCGGTGTCACGCCAGAGCTGGCGAAGAATTTCTTCGTGGGTAAGTATACGTCCCGGATTATAAATAAAATATTCAAGGAGCTGATATTCTTTACTCGACAAATCAACCACCCGTTCGCCACGACGCGCCGTATGATTGCGCAGATCAACGACTAGATCAGCAATCGATAATTCTTCGGGCAGTAACTGCACTGGTCGCCGCAACAAAGCCCGCACCCGAGCTAACAGCTCACGCAACTCAAAGGGTTTGACCAAATAATCATCTACCCCTGCCTCAAATCCAGCTAATTTATTCTCAATCGTATCTTTGGCAGTAAGCATCAAGACTGGGGTGGAGCTGCCTAGTTGACGGATGCGGGTACATAATTCGAGTCCTGATAAACCCGGTAGCATCCAATCCAAAATCAGTAGGTCATAACTATGGTGGGTCAACTGCTGCCAAGCGAGATCGCCATCGCCGACACAATCAACGCCATGACCTTCACGTTTGAGTAGTTCGCTTAAGGGACGGGCTAGTTCTTCTTCATCTTCGACCAGCAGCAGACGCATTTTAACTAACCTGTTCTTGGATTGGCTGTGCTGGCAGATAGCGCGGTAACTGAGGACGCACCAAGCTCTGAGCTGGGAGGCTGACGCGTAGCGTCGTCCCTTTAGCTAATTGACTCTCCGCCCGGATTTCACCGCCGTGATACTCGACAATAGCCTTGGCAATCGCCAAACCCAGACCCGAGCCGCCCTCTGTGCGTGCTCTGGCTTTATCCGCCCGATAAAAACGCTCAAAAATATGCGGCAAATGCTGCGGTGCAATGCCAATGCCCGTATCGCGCACTTCAATAATGGCTTGATTATTATCTTGAAATAAGTACACCTGCACCTGACCGCCTTCAGGGGTATAGCGTAGGGCATTGCCAACCAGATTGGTCAATAGGCGGCTCACCTGATCAGGACTGCCTGCCATCCCTAATGCAGCTGTCGCTGTCAGATTGAGACTCAACCCGGCTGCTTGGGCTAGAGATTGCTGTTCTTCGACGACCTGCTCCAAAATAGCGTTGAGGTCGCAAGTAGTTTGTGGTTCCTCAGCCAAGCGGCCTTCATTACGTGCCAAAAAAAGTAGATCATTGACCAATTTACCCATGCGCCGGGTTAGCCGTTCGACCACTTCGAGACTCTGGCGATAATCCTCGGTGCTCGGACGGGATTGATCGAGGGTAACTTGGACATTGGTCTGAATAGCGGCCAAGGGAGTACGCAACTCGTGGGAGGCATCAGCCGTAAATTGCTTGAGCTGGTCATAGGCCAAACGCACGGGCTTGAGGGCAATTTCTGCCAAAAACCAGCCCGCCCCGCCGATCACCACCAACATCACCAAAGCCCCACCCAATAGATCAACGGCTAAACGTTGCGAAGGACGGTCTACTTCAAACCATTGGTGGGCGACGCGCAAATAACCCAATAACTTTTGGTGATAGATAATCGGAACCGTGACCTGCCGGAGCTTGTGACCGGGAGCAACCTCGACGGTTTCATAGCGATGGGCACGCACTAAAGGAATTGGACGTGGAAAAATAGCCGTAGATTTGATCGGTTTGCCGCTGACAGCAAACCATTCGAGATAAATTAAATCACGCTCAATCGCCGGATCATCGGTACCTTTGGCAAATACGCTATCTAAATCCACATGGGGCTGTCCGTTGTGGTTTTCTTTGACCACCAAGGAACGCTCGACGAGCTGTACTACATGTTTGAGCGTATCGTCTACCCGTTCAATCAAAGTCCAGCGCACATAACTATAAAAACCAATGCCAAAAAAGACCACAATCGCAGCGGTCACGGTGATGTAAGTCAGCACCAAACGTTGCCGCGTTTGGCGTAAGGGGTTACGGGCGGTAGTCTGGAGCCAAGAAAATGTCATACCACTATTTAAGCTCGCTTACTCGCTGAATGAAAGTACCTTGTGCTCGATTCGTCTGGAACAGGCGCCTTGGTTGAACTGAGTTATAGCTTATGGCGTGATACTGAGTTGGTTAGTCTCCAAGCAGGGCGATAATGCTTAAAAATTAAACATTATTTTGGTTGCTCAAACACGATGTTTTGAGGCTTGCTCAATACCTAGCCCTAGGAGAGTTGATTGAACCCTACAAAAAAGGTTAACGTCTTAACTAATGGCTCTGGAGTTCCCCAATGACATTACAACCTGGTTTGGCTCTCGGTTGGTTAGTTGAAACCTTACAACCGCCTGTTGTTATTCCTGTCCAGCAACTTTCTGTAACGGATCTTGTCGAACGCTGCCAGCGGGGTGCAACCCCAGATCAAGCCGCTTTTGCCGAATTGGTGCGCCGTCATCAAAGCTATGTGGATCGTCTACTTTTTCATCTCGCCCCAGAATGGTCAGACCGCGCGGATTTAGCCCAAGAAGTTTGGCTGCGGGTCTATCGTTCTCTCAAAAAACTACAGGAAACACCTAAATTTCGTGGGTGGCTAAGTCGGATTGCAACCAATCTTTTTTATGACGAATTACGCAAACGCAAGCGTCAACGTCCTGCTTTATCCCTAGATGCCCCGATTTTGACCAGCGAAGGCAGTGTCGAATGGGATCTACCCTCTCAGGAACAGGGTCCGCAGGAACGTCTGGCAACCCAAGAATTTCATGAGCGGCTCAATCGGGCGATTGCCGAGTTACCCGAAGTATTTCGGACGACGATTATTTTGCGTGAACTTGAGGGCTTGACCTATGAAGAGATTGCCGAATCCCTCCAAGTCTCCGTGGGTACGGTCAAATCACGGATTGCGCGCGCGCGTCAACGCCTGCAAGAAGAACTCGGCAGTTATCTGCAAGAACGCTAAACTTAGACTCTAGCCTGAGTACGAGATTATGGAAACTCGACGGTTTGAACAACTGAGCGCGTATCTAGATGGGGAACTCGACGCTCAGGAGCTCGTGGAATTTGAGCAATGGCTCAGCACCCAGCCCGAGGCGCAGAGCTGTTATCGCACCATGCATGGTCTGTCTCATAATCTAAAACAACAGCGTGCTATCAGCCCAGCAGGAACATGCGTTGACTTGGAGCGTCTTTTTAGAGAGGCTAGAAGGCGGGTTATTGTACTGTGGAGTTCGTTGGGAGGAGCGCTCGCTGCGGCTTGTATTCTCTTACTACCGATGATAACGCCAGTCCAGTCCACTGCTGATGCCCTTGTTCACCGCTACCTCTTAGAAGATGCTGCCTCGATCAATCCCTATGCCGTTTTGCTCAACGACGACTTGGCGCACCCTAATTGAATGGCTGCTGCTGAGTGTTCTATTGATACTCGGGACGACCCAACCGAGTTATGCCCAACTCTGTAAAACCGATATTGACCGCCGCTATACCCAAAATATGCAACAGGTCAATGACCGGATTCGGGTTGCCCAAGATCTGCTCAAACAAAATCTGCAAGATAATCGGTCTCCTGACGATATGATTCGTCTGTGTCAACAAACTGTTTCTAAATTACGCCAACAACGCGATGCTCTGTCTATCGAATGGATTTTGATGATCCGGCATCACCAAGAGCCAGAAACCTGTCGTTAGTCTGGCACCTACCCCAAAATGTCAAGAATTGTAAAAAGTAGCTTAGTGTACCGGATCAACTTACTCAGCAGCGTACTATTTGCAGTGGCCTAACCCATGCATTTGCACAACTAGACCCTTGCTAAACTTTACTTTTTCACTGAGGTATTCCCATGGCTAGACGCAATTTTTGCGCGTCACATATCTTTTTGAGCCTTCTGGCAGCAGGATTGATGAACTCGGTGCAAGCGGCTCCTTTAATGGCTTTGCCCGAGAGTATCACGCCATTTCCGGCTTGGGTAACTGTGGTAGGTGAAGCGCAGTCTGGGCAAAGTGTGGAATTTCAAGTGGTTCTCAAAATGCGTGACCTCGAAGGCTTACGTACCCGAATTGCGGGTGGGGCAAAAGTTTCTCCCACTGAGATGACGGCCAAATATTATCCGCTCGCAAGTAATTACCAAAAGTTAAGCCAATGGCTGACGGGCCAAGGCTTAACCGTTCTTAAAACCTATCCCAATCATCTCAGCGTGGACGTGACAGGCAATGTGGCGCAGGTTCATCAAGCCTTGGGCGTATTGTTTTCACGGGTCACCGTCGATGGGGTGGAATATACAGCTGCGCGCACCGCCCCAAATTTACCCGCTGATCTAGCATCATTTATTGTCGGTATCAATGGTTTACAGCCTTATCAGCAAGCCTATCCCTTGAGCCGTATCCAACCGTTCACTAATAATGCTGCGCCTTATTTGGTTAGTGAATTGCTTAAGGCATATGGCGGCGCCAGTTTGACAACAACCGGCAGTGGCCAAAAGACCGCGATCTTGATTGACCGCTTTCCTCTCGATAGTGACTTGACGAAGTTTTGGACGGCTAATAGCATTGCCCAGACTCTGAGCAATATCGAAAAAGTTTCGGTGGTCACAGGCGTACCTGCGACGTCACCTCAAGGCGAAGAATCCTTGGATGTGGAGTGGAGTAGTGGTGCAGCACCGGGTTCTAAAGTCCGTATTTATGGCACCAAAGACCTATCTTTTGTTAATCTCGATAAGGGCTATCAGGCGATCATTAATGACCTACCGAGCCAACCGCAACTACACCAACTTTCGATTAGTTTGGGTGCTTGCGAACAAGACCTTTCGAGTAGCCAACTTCAGACAGATTCCCAATATCTAGCTTCGATTGCCGCTGGTGGAGTCAGTATTTTTGTCTCGTCAGGCGATAGTGGCTCCAATAATAATTGCAGCAGTGGCCTAGGCGTCAGCTACAGTGCCTCTGATCCTAGCATCACCGCAGTTGGTGGCACAAAATTGACTTTGACTAGTTCGGGAACAGTTGCGACAGAGACCGCTTGGGCGTGTACAGGGACATGTACGGCTGGCGGTAGTGGTGGTGGCATCAGCAGTTATTTTAGTCGGCCTAGTTGGCAAGTAGGGACAGGGGTTCCGAGTGGCACAAAACGCTTGGTACCAGATGTCTCTCTAGATGCTGACCCTAATACGGGCTACTACGTGGTCGTTAATGGCATAACCCAGCAGATTGGCGGTACTAGTGCCTCTGCTCCAACTTGGGCTGGGTTTATCGCTCGGTTTAATGAAGGACTAGCCAATGCCAGTAAAGCACCCTTGGGCTTCCTCAATGCCAAGCTCTATCCTTTGCTCTTAACCAGTAATTTTCGTGACATCACCAGTGGTGGTAATGGTGCCTACACCTCAGGTACAGGCTATGACTTGGTAACGGGGATTGGCGTTCCGGTACTCAGTACGCTCTACAGCACCCTGGTTGGCGGCACGACGAGCACAGTGCCCACCATCAGCAGCTTTAGTCCTAGTAGCGGGGCTGTCGGAACTAGTGTGATCATTACAGGCAGTAATTTTACAGGAGCCAGCAGCGTCAAATTTAACGGTACAGCCGCGAGCTTTACGGTTAATTCTGCTACCCAGATTACGACAACGGTGCCTACGGGTGCCACTACCGGGACGATTAGTATCACGACCTCAGCGGGTACAGCGACCAGTGTCGGTAGCTTCACTGTCGGCAGCATCACGGCCTCGCAATTACTCGGTAATCCTGGTTTTGAAAACGGCACCACCGCAACTCCATGGGTCGCATCCTCGGGAATTATTGATAATTCCAGTTCGCCCGTCGCGCACGCTGGTTTTTGGAAGGCTTGGCTGGATGGTTATGGCGCAATCCATACCGATACGCTCTATCAGCAAGTCGCTATTCCAGCGGGTGTGACCTCAGCTACCTTGAGTTTCTGGCTCTATATCACCACAGCCGAGACTACGACCAGCACAGCCTACGACAAACTCCAGGTTCAAGTACGCAATAGCTCGGGTACGGTTTTGACCACGCTCGCCACCTACTCGAATCTCAACAAATCCACGGGTTATCTCCAGAAGTCGTTTAGTCTCTCTGCCTATAAGGGACAAACAGTGCAGATTTATCTGATTGGGACAGAAGATAGTTCTCTACAAACTTCTTTCTTGGTTGATGATTTTGCCCTCAATACCCAGTAACCAAGAGCTGCTCCATTTATGGGGCTCTGGGCTACCGTAAGTCAATCACAGCCTGATTTTCGGTCAAGGTTTGTTTGGTTAACAGATCAAACACAGTGACCCGAAGGGTTCTTTGGGCATCGACCCAGAGCCGAATTCGGACGCGATCTAGTCCCGGCGCACCGGGTGGCTCCAAGGGCGCGAGGGTTTGGGCTTCGAGATTGAGGGGACGCACGGCAGCATTGATACTATTACCTTGGCGGGTTACTAGGCTTTGACCATCAAAATAAACTTCAGTCACGTCTTTGGTTTGACCTAGCTCACCAATAATCAGCTCTATGCGTAACTGATTCGACACCGATGCGCCGAGTACCAACTCATAGGGCTGTGTCGGATAGGGTGTGCCCTGAGGGAAGATCGGTTGCCAATTGTGTTGGGCTTGGCGATGATCCCAATACCGCAGACCGTAGCCGTGATAGAGGTAATCTTTGACTTCATAGGATTGACCCAAATACAGCGCGCCCTCTGCGACAGCCGTAAAGGGTTTATCCCAGGCCAGTTGACGTGGGCTAAATTTTTGGGTGAGCCAGTCGCGTACCGCAGGCAGTTGACTCGTGCCACCAACGACCAAAACGCGGGGCACCTCACCGAGGACATAGCCCTGTTGGCGCGCCTGCTGGGTTAACTCCTGTAAAGCCCCGTCTAGTTGGGCAAAAAAGCCCTGCTCCGCCAAAAGTTGTTGTAACTGTTGACGGGTGCAACTGAGCTCGTAGGTACTAAAGGTTTCCTCGTCCAGATAGGGTTCTTGGTGACTTTCTTGGCTCGAGAGACGAATTTTGATACGTTCAGCGATTTTTTGGAGACGATAGCTACGCGGGATCTGAAACTGTTGCGCCAGAGCCTGCGCTAGCCATAGGTCAATATCACTACCACCTAAATTACGCCCGACTTTAGCTAAGACCTTGGCAGTACGGGGACGACTTTCTCGCCGCTTCAGTAATTGGTCACCCCACTTGAGTAGTAGACCAGTGGTTTTACCCGGTTCGATCAAGGATAAATCAAGGGTGCCGCCACCAAAATCAAAGACCAAAATCGGCTGATTTTCAGTAACTTGATAGCCCAAGGCGGCGGCTGTGGGTTCATCGAGTAACTGCACCCGTTGACAGGGCCAGTCGGCAACTTGCGTACCTAACCATTGGCGATATTGCTCAAAACTATTAACCGGAACCGTCAAAACCAAATCTGTCAAAGATTCGCCTTGGGCCACCATCTGCTGCCAGAGGCGTTCGAGAAACCAAGTCCCCACTTGTTCAAAAGTTATACGCTGGCTGTCGATTTCTGGTAAAAAACCTTGTACTGTCGCCCCGATGCCCCGTTTGAAATTACGAAAAAAGCGGGGATCACCAGGAATATCTAAGCCTTGATCACGCACTTGCTGTCCGCAATAGACGGTGTCTAAACTTTTTGCATAGACAAGACTCGGGATTAAACTGGGATTAGGGCTATCTTGCCAACTGAGACCAGCTAATGACAAAACTTCGGGCTGGTTTTTGAGTGGCTGCCAGCGCGTGACCACCGTATTACTGGTTCCAAAATCAATGGCATACATAGCTTTAGTTTAAGCTGCTCAGTTCAACTATTGATTGAATGACGGTCTTAATGTCCGCCACCACCACCAGCACTGCCCATGTCTGGCTTACGTAAGAAGAAAATCACCACAAAACTCACCAAAAAGCCAAGGCTAATCAACAAAAAGCAATCGTTATAAGCCATGACATAGGCTTCGCGGCGCACTGTATTATTCAAGATTGTGAGGGCTTGATTTTGGGCAGTGACCAGATCGACTCCTTTGCTGATCAAACTCTGAGCAATTTGATCGAGGCGGGTTTGGGTTTGTGGGTCATACATTGAGACCGCTTCACCGAGACGATTTGAGTGAAATTGTTCACGATTAGTCAGCAGTGTCGAAAGCGTAGCAATGCCAAAGGAGCCACCTAGATTACGCATTGAATTAAACAAAGAAGATGCCGAACCCTGCTCTCGTTTATCGACAATATCGCTGTTAATCAAAGAAGACAAGGGCGTGATAATCAATGGTTGTCCTAAAGCCCGTACAATCTGTGACCACATCAATTGATCTGCCCCAGTTTCATGACTCATCCCAGCATTCATAAAGCAACTAATGCCGAATAAACCAACACCAATACCGAGTAATATGCGCAGGTCAACCTTTTGGATCAGGCGGGGCACCAGCGGAAAAATCAAAAACTGGGGTAAACCCGCCCACATAATCACCTGACCGATTTGCATGGCATTGTAGCCCTGGATTTGAGCCAGATAGAGCGGCAAAATATATACGGAGCCGTATAGTCCCAAACCAAGACTAATATTTACTAGACTACCCAAGCCAAAATTGCGGCGACCCAGGAGTTTTAAGTTAATAAAGGGATTTTTAACGAACAGCTCTGTAATGATAAAAAGTGGCACAAAAATAGCTGCAATAATACTCAAGGTGACAATAAATGGTGAACCAAACCAATCTTTACGGCTCCCTTCTTCAAGCACAACCTGCAAAGAACCTAAACCAATCGCCATACAGCCAATCCCAAACCAATCCGCAGTTTTAAGTAAGTTCAGCTGCATTGGTTTGGGCTCAAGGGTATACCATGTAGAAGCTAACAAAATTATGCCGGGAATCAAGTTGATATAAAAAATGTAATGCCAACTGTAAGTTTCGGTAAGCCATCCGCCTAAGGTTGGTCCAATCGTCGGGGCAAAGGTAGCCGTGACCCCAAATAACGCTAGACCAATGGCTTGTTTAGAACGGGGCAAGGTCGTCAAGATAATCGTAAAGGCCATTGGGATCAACGCGCCACCACTCAAGCCCTGTAAAGCCCGAAATAGGATCATCGAATTTAAATCCCACGCCCATGCACAACACAACGAAAAGAAAATAAAGGCCGAAGCACTAAAAAATAAATATAAACGTGCCGAAAAAACTTGGGCTAACCAACCCGTCAACGGGATGACCACAATCTCTGCCACTAGATAGGCCGATGAGATCCAAGAACCTTCTTCAAGGGTGGCACTAAGCGCACCTTGAATATCTTTGAGCGAGGAATTGGTGATCTGAATATCAAGAATCGCCATGAAGGCACCGAGCAAAGCTCCCCACACTGAAAACCAGCTCTTAAAAGAAACCTGATCTTCGGGTAAGGGCGTAGTCGGTTTTAGAGCCGTTGCCGTTGTCATTGCTGCGTGCTCCTAGTTTTTGACCTGAACGCGCACATCGGCGGACATACCGGGTACTAGCCGCTGTTCATAACCTTTGAGAGAATCGGCTTCGAGGAAGATTTTGACAGGAATGCGTTGGACAATTTTAGTGAAATTACCCGTCGCATTGTCAGGTGGTAACAATGAAAATTGCGCCCCAGAAGCCGGAGCAAGACTATCCACATGACCTTTGAAGGGGTGATCACCAAAGGCATCAACTTTGATTTCGACGCTCTGACCCGGTTGCATCCGAGCTAGTTGGGTTTCTTTAAAGTTGGCTGAAATCCAGACTTGATTTTCAACAAGCGCCATCAATTGTTGACCGGGTTGAACCCGTTGTCCGACTTCGACAGAGCGTTTACCAATCCGTCCACTAACCGGAGCACGCAACGTTGTGTAGGAGAGTTGTAATTGCGCATTAGCCAAGGCCGCTTTAGCTTGGGTCACTGCGGTCAAAGCAGCAGCGTACTGATTGCGATTGATTTGCGTTTGTACCTGCCCGACCTTGGCTTGTTGGACAGTACCTTGAGATTGTAACAGGCCAGCGCGGGTGCGGGTGACGGTTTCTTGGGCTTGAGCGAGATTGGCTTGGGCTTGGGCAATGCCTTGGCGTGCCGCCGCTCGGGTGGCAAGGTTAACTTCGTAGGTGGCCTTAGCCGCCTCAAGTTGCTGTTGCGAAATCGCGCCT
Organism: Gloeobacterales cyanobacterium; assembly: GCA_038226175.1. Lineage (GTDB taxonomy): Bacteria > Cyanobacteriota > Cyanobacteriia > Gloeobacterales > Anthocerotibacteraceae > JBBRQP01. The sequence goes on along the minus strand of JBBRQP010000012.1, from coordinate 2,439 downwards.
TCTTGACGCAAACTTTGGTAGCGGGTGTAATCTAATTTAGCTTTGGTTAAGTTGGCTTCAGCTTGTTGAAGCTGAGCTTGGGCAATCGGTACCGCTGCTTGGACAGCACGCACCGCTGACTGGGCCGAAGCAATAGCTGCGGCTGCACTTTGCAGACCACCTAGGGCTTGGGTATCGGCAGCTTGAGCGTTACCTGAGGCAAGCGCGATACTGGTTTGGGCAGTGCGGGCTTGACTCTGAACAGTAGTCAAAGCGGCTTGGGCTTGAACCAGTGCCATTTGATCATCACGTGGGTCGAGCTTGACCAGAGGCTGTCCAGCTTTGACGATTTGATTTTCTTGAATCAATACTTGCGATACTACGCCGCTAATACGGGGGCTAACTGGGTGAATATGGGCCGCAACTACCGCATTATCGGTTTGTTCATAACCGGCGGCTTGCTGTACATAATAAAATCCACCAATCGCCAGTACAGCCAAACCACCTAGCCCCACAAAAATTAGGGGAGATGGTTTTTTATTACTTTTTGCCGCTGTTTCTGGCAAGGCTTTTTGATCATTAAGCGGTACAACTGGTTTCGCAGTTTTGATTTCTGACGAGTTCATGATGACGATTCCCCGGAGTAAGGCGAGATTCATGGGACAAAATTTATTACGTACCCTTACTATTAAGGTACTAAATTTTTATCGGGCTGTCAACTGTCTCAAGGGCGCAATCGAGTCCCATTTCATTGCCCAAATTAGTAATCATCTGATCCATGATCTGCGAAAAAAGTTCGTACTCACGCTTCGAGATGCCAGTTAACGAACCAGTATGCATGGATTTTTCCACCAACGGCGGTAAGACTTCACGTAGATCAGAACCTTTGGGTGTTAGCCAAATACGGTAGACCCGGCGGTCTTGACTATCGCGCTTTCGACGCACCAAAGCCCGTTCTTCCATGCGGTCAATTACCCCGGTAATGGTTCCACCCACCTGATTAAGGCGTTCGCCTAGCACAGAAGTAGGTAAGCCATCCTCAGCCCACAGACAGCAAAGCACCACCCAGTGAAAGGGCGTCAAATCATGGGGATCAAGCTCGGACTGAAAGCGACGGTACATCATTTGTGAGAGGAGACGCAGACGGTAGCCAAAGCCATAGGGTGCCAAGACGTGTTGCCAGCGTTTTAAGAAATCGGGGTCAGCGGGGGTATTCATGGCTTATTTAGTTAGTACACGTATATTTAGTATAGCAATCTATTTTAGACGGTCAAGATAGTGGATAAACCATGATTCAGCGGTTACTCGGTCAACCATAGCCCAATAGAGCTTGCCAGAAACTTTGTAGGCGTAAGATTTTGGGTCAGGTGTATAGCCTGTTTTGACGAGATACAATAATTCTCGCTGATAGCCAAGACGCTCAATGCGCCATCGAAATGAGCGACTGACCGCATACCAAAAACAAAATTTCGCTAATCCCAAAGCGCATTGTTGCCGATGATGAATCCGCTCATGGGCAAGGATGGCTTCTCGATAGTCCCTAGGCCATTGCTCAAAGGTTTGTGGTACGAATACCACAGGATAAATCGCCGTACAAAACGCTAAAGGCCAATGAATCAGGCGCATGATCAACCCGAATGCTAGGATCACCATAACCTGATCGAACCTGTCTGTGAGCGATCTATTGGCTACTCTCAAACAAGCAGTGCGTGGGCTAGTCTATCCTAGTGAATCAGAGTATCCCTTTAAGGCGTTCGTATGGGATATCTCGGATCTCACTTCAGCGGTGATTTTGGCTCAAACCAAACACGCGGATGATACGGCGTTGCAAACGATCAACCTTGAAGAATTTTTTGCTCCGGTTATCCAAGTACAAGACTGGTTTGGTGCAGAAGAACAAGCTAGTGTTGCTAAATTTCAGCAGCTCAAACAAATCCTAGAGACTTCTTTGACCAAGATTCAGGTCTACCGTATCGGTGAGATTGAAATATCAGTTTACATTGTTGGTCAAACCCCCGAGGGGCAGTGGGCAGGCATTTCAACTAAAGTTGTGGAAACTTGATTATGGATGATAAGCAGTGATGACTATTTGCAGATCTGGACTATGGTTCTTCAAATCAGGATGCCGACATAGTGGGAGCTGTAAATTTTGGCACACCATCAATTAAGTAAATGTTTTGCATCGTCTTCATGCCCTGAGAACGCCCCTCCGCCCCATAAATGGGGGACGAAGCCCAGCTAATACTTGGTTGGGATACCAAAGAGAGTTAACGCTTTAGTGCTGAAAGTGTAACTTTCCCCAAGCGTGCCCTGGCTCCCCATTTATGGGGCCGGGGGGCTGGCTTACAGCGGTTTTCATACGGATGTACCAAGATAACCAGAGTGAGTGAACCAACCTTTCGCATCAGTTTCTGTAATACGCTTTAGCCCTTGTCCTATCGCTTCTTCAAGACTTTCTTT
>JBBRQP010000011.1:0-58497 GCA_038226175.1 Gloeobacterales cyanobacterium | reverse complement strand
ACTACCTGCGGCGTAACCGACAATCCCGTAACTGCTATTGGTGCTGGAATAACCTAAAATCGCGGTTCCTCCACTGTTATAAATTGAAAAAGCATTGGGAGTAACTGAAGTGAAGGCTTGGTAAGGATAGGCGATCTGTGCTTTAACTGGCATTACTATGATTAGTGAACAGAACAAGATGCCGTAGAGCTTGGAGGGATGGAGCACAGTAATTCCTAGAAGACTTAGGACAGTGTAAGAGTCTCGCTACTTTCTGTCAAGTAGGTTAAAAAAGACTTTTTTGAGAATTATGAAAGCCGCTCGCTCTCATTAGATGAAAACTAAACGGGTTTTAGAAACTCAGACCTAGTTATGAACCTGAAAGCCTGAACTTTACTTCTATCGTGGCTTAGATAAACTATTCAAACCCAATAATGAAACTATCACAACCAGTTGTAAATGTAAGTATTCAAGTTTCAGTGCGGTGAGAGGACTAATCTCATGAGATGCTGCAATACTCTTTGCTAGCTGACCAATCAAAGGCATCAGCATTAGGATAATGACCATGCCCATACCCGTATACTAAAGTGCACATTGGTTATAGATTGGCGAGAAGTAACTTGGAATTTGTTCAAAAGTTACTTACGGCGAAGTAGACATGGCTTCCGTATCATAGCAAAAAGTATTTTTAATCAGTCCACAAGATTTAATGACAAGCACCCATTTACAAGCTGATCAGATACTTCATAAGCTAAAAAAGTCGTAAGATTGACACAAGACAAAAGAGGAATGAACGTGTCCACAGTTTTAATTACAGGTTCTGCTGGGCTAATCGGTTCAGAATCCGTGCATTTTTTTACTAAATTAGGCTATACCGTTATCGGAATTGATAATAATTTAAGAGCACATTTCTTTGGACAGGAAGCCTCCACCCACTGGAATCGCTTGTTACTCCAAGAAAAATATCCTAATCAATACATGCACTATGATGCCGATATTCGTGACCAGGTAGCCATTGAAAACATTTTTCGTAAATTTAGCTCAGATATCACCTTAGTCATTCATACCGCAGCGCAACCATCCCATGACTGGGCAGCTCAAGATCCACACTTGGATTTTACTGTTAATGCTAACGGCACTTTAGTTTTACTAGAAGCCACCCGTAAATTTGTCCCACGAGCTGTGTTCATTTTTACTTCAACCAATAAAGTCTACGGTGATACTCCCAATTATTTACCCTTAGAGGAGTTAGCAACCCGCTGGGAAATCAATTCTACGCATAGTTATGTAAACGGTATTGATGAAACCATGTCGATTGATCACTCCAAACACTCCTTATTTGGAGCTTCCAAAGTTGCTGCTGATATTTTAGTTCAGGAATATGGTCGCTATTTTGGATTAAAAACAGCATCTTTTCGTGGCGGATGCCTCACCGGTCCCGCTCACTCAGGGACGCAACTCCATGGTTTCTTAGCCTATCTCATGAAATGTACACTGTTAGGTGAAAAGTACACAATCTTTGGCTATGGCGGCAAGCAAGTCCGTGATAATATTCATAGCTTTGATTTAGTCAATAGTTTTTATCACTTTTATCAGCACCCGCGCTCAGGTGAAGTTTATAATATCGGCGGTTCACGTCATAGCAATTGTTCTATGCTCGAAGCAATTAGTATATGTGAAGAAATTACAGGTAAAAAATTAAGCTATACCTATGTTGATGAGGCTCGTTCGGGTGATCATATTTGGTATATTTCTAACGTGCAAAAATTTCAGAGTCACTTCCCTGAGTGGCGCTATAAGTACACCCTACGCAATATTTTAGAAGATATCTACTTAGCGCAAACATCCCGCCTGTAACTGGGCTTTTCTTTATACAGGAAAAGATTATTAGCTAGCTGCTAAAGCTATCTTGAATCTGTTAGATAGTCAGATTTAACTTTCAGTAACTTGATTAAGGTTTTATGCTCCATTCATAGTACCCAAGAACTACTACATAACCGCAGCACTATAAAAATCAGAACTCCAGCTGCCATGCAAACCAAATGGCACCGGATGCGGCAAAACTAGCTTAGCAATAGGGCCATGTTCAATAGTTTGCGCATCAAAGATGGTGATATCAGTGCGGTGTTCATCGGCTTGATAAACCCAGACCATCACCCAACCATCATCTTCACTCGTAGCACCAGGACGCGGGATGAAGAGCGGTTCTCCCACAAACCCCATGGGCGCAAAACTATACCACTGCTCAGAGCCAGTGATCAGGTCTACTTTCCAGAGAGCTTGCAGCGGTCCATTGGCTTCGGGGGCGTTGGCACTGCCCATATAGACATAACGGTGGGCTTGACCAACATAATTAGGATTGATCTGAGGAAACTCACAGGCACGCAGACCACGTTGTTGACTAACTACTTTTTTGGTCACAGGGTCAATGGTAATGCGCCACAGTCTGCCAGGAGGAATATTACTAAAGTCGGTTTCTCGAAAATCACGGTCTTCTTCAGCTTTGAGATAATCTTCGTAACGCACGGTATCGAGCATAATCTTTTGCCCATCATCGTAGGCATTGACATGATGGAAAACAAAAAATGGGTCAGTTTCGAGGGTCAGCATCGGGCTACCATCATGGGGAATCAGCAGGATTCGCGTCGGCTGACCCTGGGCAAAATTGAGGCATTCGGCTGCTCCCTTGAAGCCGAAGATAAAAGGCAGAGGGTCAAGAGCCATCGGGTTTTGTAGCAAAATCGCATAACGCTGGGTAATCACAAAATCATGAATAAAGGCTAACCCGCCTAGAGTCTCAATACGATGGGTCAGCAGTTTGCCATCAGCCGCTATCCGATAAAGATATAAGCGCGTACTCAAACCCACTTCGATCCCAAAATTCCACAGTTCATCGGTCACTGGATCACGGCGGGGATGTGCCGAAAATGGTTTGCCATCACGTAATAGACTATTGAGGTCATCGAGGCCAACGGTCTCAAGGGTATGCGGGTCTAGGCGATGGGGTGGCGCTGCTTCCCAGAGCGCAAGTAATTTTTGGGCATGGTAGATAATCCCTGTATTGGCAACATTTTTATGGGAAAAATCAAACATATTCGCCAAGAAACCACCCGGTCGCAAGGTGCCAAAAACATTTTTGTAGAGAATTTTGCCTGCAGCTTGTTCTTTGCGATAGCTCTCAGTTTGGACATAGCGATTCTGAAAATGAGCTTTACCATCCCGAAATGTTACGGCACAAACCATGCCATCCCCATCAAAAGGATGCTTGTAACGCACACCGCCAAGGTCATAACGCCCCGGTCCGTTACGCCAGAGTGTCCCGCTCAGTTCAGGTGGAATCCTTCCTTCGATGGTCTGTACTGCGTAGGCGTACTCTTCGCTGAGGGTTTCATAACCGCGCGACCAAGCTCGTTTGTTGTAGACGGGGGTAGTGGTCATGATGCTTTACATTGCTAAACATTTTCCATTTTACGTGCTTGCCAGAAATCAGCTAGTCTTTGTGTTCTCTGGAGGTCGAACTCACACGAATCCTGGAACTGATGGCTACACTACTGGTATACAAATTTTTAGGGCGAGACAAGAGAAAATTGGAAATCATATCGTGGTTTAGCCGTATAAGCTATAGGTTTAAGGAGATCCCCAAGATCAGGATGTACCCGGAAGCCAGAGAAGAAAGAGATAGATGTTCTCGTTTACACCCGAGGTATCGCTAACCAGCTATGTAAGGCATTAAGGTCAGTAAAGTCCAATAAATCTAATCCCAGGGTTTCTAGCTGAAGTAGGGAGAGTTCCTGGATTTGCTGCTGTAGCGCCATGTCTAGGTCACCAAACCGTCGAGTTAACTGGCGCAGCACCAATGAACGAGCCTCTTCTTGCCGCCCCTGCACTAAGCCAAGGTTTAAACCCTGCTCTAGTCCCTGTTCCATCCAACTGGTCACAATCTGCATGACTGGTTCCCTCTGCGCTGCTTCTATGGTACTCAATACTTCCTCAAACCGTTCCTGCTCTTGCTTATTCAAACGCAGATAAGTATCAATAAAACCAGAAATTAATTGCATCCGGGCGGGGTCTAGTTGCAGAGTTGCTAGTAAACGTAAGCACTCCAGCTTGACCCGTGGTCGATCTTCGGGAGCAATTTGCATCTTGCTCATCAAGGCAGCGGCTACGGGGTTGGGACGATTGAGAAAATCCCGCCAGTGCAAGCGATTGAGCTGAATCACACTAAATTGAAAATCCAGCACGGCACGACCAGGAAACTGGATCTGGAATTGGTCAGGTTCAGGGCGTAGGGGTTCGTCCTAGGAGAAGACTGCGATGGGATAAATGGGCAAACGATGCTTCTCGAATAAGCGAATGAAATAGAGAAACATCCGTTCTGCAAACCTGGCTTGCTCAGCGGCTTGATTCTCTATATGAACCAGCAAGAAAGTTTCCTGAGCCAAACTTGCTGGCAAGAGGACATCACGGAACCGAGCCTTGACCACTAGATCCAGCAGTTTCTTCTCGCCTAAAGGGATATCAGTGAAGAACTCCTGTTCCAGGAAAACTAGTTCCTCGTTATCAAGCAACGCTCGGAGCTCCGGGAAGAACAGGTCTAGGAAGTCCATAAAAAAAGTGGACAGCAGTTGTTTAAAAAGCTGGTCATGGTCAATGGTCATGGTGCAATTGTACCCTTGGTCTTTTTCCTCTCGCTAAAGGAAACTCAAGGGCTGACGGTGAAGTTGGTTTTGCTCTCGGCACTACCATTACTAGTTATGATCTTTTCCACTTTAGGTGCTTGCCAGAAATCAGCTAGTCTTTGTGTCCTCTGTTAGGACAAAATTTGTCCAGTTTGTTAGCAGTCCGCTCTAGGTTGCCATGTTTTTGAAACGGGTAAATTGATTTTGGAAAAGGAGCCTGACGGTGCCGACTGGGCCATTACGATGTTTGGCGATAATAATTTCGGCAATACCTTTATCGGGAGTCTCGTGATTGTAATATTCATCTCTATATAGCATTATGACTATATCGGCATCCTGTTCAATACTACCCGATTCACGTAAATCTGCGAGGATTGGACGCTTATTAGCCCGACTCTCGACAGTCCGTGATAACTGAGATAAGGCCATCACCGGAGCTTGCAACTCCCGCGCCATGCCCTTGAGACCCCGCGTAATTTGGGCAATTTCCTGAACGCGATTATCGCCACCGCCTTCCATTAGTTGTAAATAATCAATCAAAATCACGCCTAATTTACCATTTTGTTCTGCTTTGAGCCGCCGAGCTTTGGAGCGCATCTCCGTCAAGGTAATATTCGCTGAATCATCAATAAATAATGGGGTGTTAGCAATTTTGCCCATGGTTTGACCAAGGCGTTGCCACTCGATTTCACTGATACTACCGGAGCGCAAACGATTACTTTCGACACCCGCCTCAGAACACAAAAGACGTTGAACAAGTTGTTCTTTAGACATCTCTAAACTAAAACAAATAACAGGTAGATTAAGTTGACTAGCGACGTTATAACCAATACTCAATGCGAAGCTGGTTTTTCCCATTGACGGCCGACCAGCAATTACAATCAGATCTGAGGGCTGAAACCCTTGGGTCATGGCATCAAGGTCATAAAAATCACTGGCTAATCCCGCAAATTCTCCCCCTTGCTCATGACGGGCTTCGAGTTGGGTGAAGAGTTCCATCAGAATTTCTGCCACCGGGACAAGCGAACGTTGAATGCGTCCTTGGGTGACCTCAAAAATCAACTGTTCACTTTTATCCAATAAATTAGCAACAGGGGTCGTCGTGTCATAGCCTAAAGCTGCCGCTTGTTGCCCAGCGTTAATCAGGCGGCGACGGGTGTATTTATCCACAACGATCTTGGCGTATTGATCGACATTGACCGCGTTGACCGTAGATTCTAATAAACGGCGTAAATAATTAGCCCCACCAATGCGATCAAGTGCGTTATTATCCCGCAAGAAAACCGATAAACTCATCAAATCCGTAGGTAAACCTTGAGCATGGAGCTGTAGAGCAGCGCGATAAATTTCTTGGTGAGAAGCCACATAAAACATATCAGGGTTGAGGGTTTCGGTAACCCGGGCAATCGCCTCCGGATCAATCAAAATCCCACCCAAAATAGCCTCTTCCGCCTCAATATTCTGAGGCGGGGTACGGTCATCAAAATTTAAGTCAGCATCGCCAGCCATTGAGTTTTCTACATCCCTAGGATGAGACTACCTCAATTTGTAGGGTAGCGACTACATCTGTGTAGAGTTTGACCTTAGCGGTGAAGGCTCCCAGGGTACGGGTTTCTTCGGGTAAGGTGATTTCGCGGCGATCAATGGCAAATCCGACTTCAGTTTGCACCACATCAGCGATATCTTGAGCGGTCACTGAGCCAAATAATTGACCACTTTCGCCAGCTTGTTTGGTAATTACATAACGACCGATGCTTTCGAGGACTTTGGCGTTATCAAGAGCTTTTTGACGCAGTTGGGTCTGAACTTCGCGTTCCTTGAGCTTGCGCTGCTCCGCCATTTTAATTAAGCCAGCGGTCGCAGGCTGGGCTAAACCACGGGGCAAAAGATAATTACGGGCATAACCGGCTTTTACTTCTACCAAACTACCGGCACGACCCAAACTTTCCACATCTTTCTTCAAAACTAACTTGACACCCATGAGGGACTCCGTACAACCTGCCAGCCTCTTAATTTAGCACGTTGCTGTAAGTCAGTTTTAGGATTTATCGTAAATCTCTTCGAGACGGCGACGGACTTCTTCGGGAGATTCTACAAAGTTAACCACTAATAATGGTTCAGTACTGGGTTGACCGTTGCTATCGAGTAATTCAGGATGGGGTACACTGCGCCGTGGCGGCTGATTTTGGGCACGGTTAATCGCTCGCATGGTCGTAAACATACCCCGGAAGGCTATGTAAGCAATAAGGGTAAAAGCCGTGAAATAAACTAATGTAAACAGCATCCCATTCCCTCAGACCTGACCGAACGATCCCCGAACCAGTTCTTTCCATTGTAGGGTTTTCTTCTGCCAACGGAACGGCGATTTTGCACAAATTTACGCATCAGGTTGTTTTTGAATCCAGGCTTGCAACTCTGAGACGGTCTCGTGTTGTTCCAAGGCTTGAGGAACCCCACGGACTAGCAAAGCGGGAAAGGTTGGGCTGCGATTAACCTTGATATAGGCACTATCCAGCAATTGATAAATTTGTAATCGTAACTGACGGGCATCATAGTGCCATAATTCCGGCACGCCCAACGCCGCATAAATAGGTAAATTTTCGATGGAAGAATGGCTGTAATCCACCTCAATAACAAGATCAGGCGGAGGATCGAGGGGCAAGTCAAGGTGTCGTTTACGGCGCACAGCCGCTTCGTTTTGGATGTAAAAACACTGATCGGGTTCCACACCACGGCCTAAGTCTTCGCGTTGCAAGGTAACAGAGCCGCGACTACGAACCATAATTTTGAACTCTTCACCCAGGGCACGAACCAAATTTCCCAGGGCTTCCCGGTAATATTCATGCTCAGCCATCGGTGCCATAAGACGTAAAAATCCTTGATCATAGGCAAGACGGGTGGCACGATGTTCACCGAGCTGCGTGAGGATCTGCTGAAATTTTGACCAATTTACATTTTCCAGGCACAGAGTCTGACCCGGTGTAGGTATTGTCAGCAATCGATCAAGCACCATGGCAATCAACCAAACCGCCCATCTACCCTAGCGCATCTCTAGCCAGCTTGATATTGCGCGATTGATTTGGCAACTAGAGCCGCTACTTCTTCGACATCTTTCCAACCTGTGATCTCGACGGATTTTTTCTCTAGCCGCTTGTAGGTCAAGAAAAATTCGCTGATCTCATCTAGGCGGTGGGTCGGAATATCTGCCAGACATTTGACATGGGCATAACGAGGGTCTTTGGCGGGTACACAGAGAATTTTTTCATCCCCTTCACCGCCATCAATCATCCCCAAATAGCCAATCGCACGCGCGGCGATCAGACACCCAGGAAAGGTCGGCTGATCCATGAGCACCATGGCATCGAGTGGGTCGCCATCATCACCGAGCGTATTGGGTACAAAACCATAATCCGCTGGGTAGTAAACGGCTGAGAAAAGGACGCGGTCTAGGGCTAAAACACCCATTTCTTTGTCAAATTCGTACTTGTTGTGGCTACCGCCAGGGATTTCAATCAAGACATTCAACAAACCGGGTTTGGGCTCGGGTGCAATTTTACTTAGGTCAATCACGGGAGTGTACTCGTAGATACCGCCGCCGCTAGACTACCATAAATCTCTGCTTTTAAGAACTGAAAAGCCCCGCTTCGACGGATAATAGTAAGCGAATCAGCCGAGTAGTTGTGAACGAGCGTCTTGCCCAGATTATTAATCAGTTTACTGACCCCTCCGCCCAAAAAGTTTTGGTGGTGGGCGACCTCACCCTCGATGAGTTTGTGACCGGAGGCGTAGAGCGACTTTCCCGGGAAGCTCCGGTTTTAATTATTCGCCACGAAGAAACTCGTCAAGTGCCAGGAGGCGCGGCTAATGCTCTAGCCAACTTAGCTAGTCTGGGTGTGTCAACGATTGCCGTAGGTGTTGTGGGCGAAGATTTGCAAGGTGCGGCACTGCGGCGCGCGCTCATCAAGGCTGGCGTTGATACAGCGGGTCTTGTGGTCGATATCGAACGCCCAACCGTGACCAAAACCCGGATTGCAGCTCACGCTCGCCAGTCTGTGACCCAGCAAATTGTCCGCATTGATCGCAAATCCGACGCGCCCCTTAATGCCGATATCGAAGCGCAGTTAATCACCGTAATTCAGCAATGGCTACCCCAGGTGGCGATGGTGATTTGTTCTGATTATATGGAAGGCGTCTTGACCCCAGCAGTGATCGCGGTTTGCTTAGAACATCCCTGCGTTGTCGTTGATACCCATGTCAATTTGTATCGCTACCAAGGGGCGGCACTCTTTACACCCAATGTGCCAGAAGCGGAACAAGCAGCGGGGATCGCCATTGTGGATGAGAGCAGTGTGCGGCAAGCCGGAGAGATTTTGCTCGCGCAGACGCAGGCACAAGCGATACTGATTACCCGGGGTGAACTGGGCATGAGTTTATTTCTCAAAACAGGCGAGCAGTTTGATATCCCAGCTTTTAATCGAACGCAGGTTTTTGATGTGACGGGCGCAGGTGATACGGTAGTCGCAGGCTGGACGGCGGCGCGCTTGAGCGGTGCTACTCTGTATGAAGCGATCATTATTGGCAATTTGGCAGCAAGCATTGTGGTACGTCAGTTTGGCACCTCGACGACTTCACCAGCCGAATTACTCGAACATTTGGAGCAACTGGCATGGACGCCCGACCCTACGATCTCCTAAGCCAAATTCAAGCCGCTCCCGGACTGTGGCGACCTTTAGTCTTGACTAATGGCTGTTTTGACCTGCTCCATGTCGGTCATGTGCGCTATTTGACCGCCGCTGCCCAATTAGGTAAATGTTTGATTATCGGGCTTAATAGTGACAGCTCAGTCCGTCAGCTCAAAGGGCCAACCCGGCCTGTGAATACCCAAGAGCATCGTGCTGAAGTTTTGCTAGCTCTTAGGGTAATTAGCGGCGTGATTATATTTGCTGAACCAACAGCCGATGCCCTGCTCGAACTCTTACAGCCAGAGATTTATGTTAAGGGCGGCGACTATCAACCAGAAACCTTACCCGAATGGCAAACAGCCCAACGTCTAGGGGCTAAAGTTGCCTTAATTCCCATCGAAGTTGCGATCTCAACGACCCAAATTCTCAATCACGCATGAACGACTTACCTGCCTTGACCACAGAAACCCTCTGGGCAATTTTGCGCGATGAGCTACCCGATGCAACGGTTAATCAGCTAATTTGGCAAGCTCTGGGCTATCACTGGGATGGTGTGCATTGGGATTGTAGTCAAGTCCCCACAGTTTGGCGCACAGGATATCCCGAACCACCAGATTTTATAGCAAGTCGTCCGGCTACAATCCATTTGACGCGCTCGATTCCTGCTACTGATAAACAACTGCTCAAAGAACAACTAGGTTTTGAGGGCTATACCATTGCTGAGTTGACCCCCCAACGCACCCGCCGCGCCACGATGGTCAATTGGTTATTGAGCTACCTAAAAAATAGCCCTTCCGCTCAATAACTTGAGAATAAAGCGCAACTGATGTTGGCTTGGGATGGGGATCACAAAACAAAAAGTCTGCTTTATCTCCTGAGTTCCTGACGCTAATTAAACAAGCATGGCTCCCGTAGGTAGGGGAGCCATGCTTGTTTTTTTACTCCAACTCTACGCTCTCGGGTACCACCGTCACCCCGACAATCGTGTCATCTTCATCTAAACGCTGGACAAGTACGCCCGTCGCTGCGCGCGATTGAATTGAGATATCATCGCTAGATTGACGGATGACGATGCCGCGACTCGTGACGAGCATCAGTTCATCGCCCGGTGTGATTATGCGCAGAGCCGACATTTGGTCGCCTTGGTTACGCAGGTTGATCGCCTTGACGCCTTGACCGCTACGGCGTTGGGCACGGAATTGTTCGGCAGGGACACGCTTACCGAGGCCATTGCGGGTGATCACCAAAATCCATGGGCCAGCACTGACTTGGGCTTCAGCTGAAACCTCCGGTGATAGCTCCATATCAGGCAGCAAATCCATATCTGGTAAATCGCTGATTACCGCTTGCTCACTGCTTTCGACTAGGTCACTGGTTTCAAGTTCAGCTTCGGCTTCTTGTCCCCAAGGCAAGATTGCCAAACTTACCAGATAGTCCTCAGCATGTTTTAGTTTCATTGCCCGTACACCCCGGGCTGTGCGCCCGAGAGGACGCAGCTGTTCACGGTCACAATGGAAGCGAATCGCCATACCCGCTGCGGTACCCACCAAAATATCTGATTGTTCGTCGGCCCGTCGTACCCAACGCAATTCATCATTAGGTTCGAGGTCAATCGCAATCAAGCCATTGGTACGAATGTGAGCAAAGGATTTCAAATCGGTCTTTTTGATGTAGCCTTGGCGCGTCAACATGACCAGATATTCATCGGTGCGCTCAAAATCACTGACTGGCACAATCGAAGTGATCTTGGCCTCAGCGGGAATCGGTAGCAGCTGCACAATGGCGGTACCTCGGGTTGTCCGCGAACCCATTGGTAGCTGATAGCCTTTCATCGCAAAAACCGTACCTAAGTTGGTAAAAAATAGCACTGTGTCGTGACTGGTACAAGCAAAGAAATGTTCCACTTGGTCATCATCTTTGACTTTGCCGCCGGACTTGCCTCGGGTTCCGCGATTTTGACAATCAAAGGTGCTGATTGGCATAGTTTTGACATAACCCTGCTCAGTCAACAAGACGACAATTTCCTGATTAGCAATCAGGTCAATGTCTTCAAGTTCGCCATCAGAGGCTTCAATCAAGGTGCGGCGAGGATTAGCAAAACGGCCTCTTAATTCGCATAACTCATCTTTAATCAACGTCAAGACCCGCTCCCGGCGCGCTAAGATATCTTCGAGATCAATGATTTTGATCCTTAAGACGCCATGTTCTTCCTGTAATTTTTCTGCCTCTAACGCGGTCAATGAGCGCAACTGCATCCGCAAAATCGAATCAGCTTGTACTTCAGAAAGAGCATAACGGGTCATTAATTCTGTCTTGGCTGTGACCGTATCCGGTGCCTGACGTACCAAGGCAATCACATTATCTAAATGCTCAAGGGCAACCAATTGACCTTGCAAAATATGATCGCGGTCTTGAACTTTATTTAACTCAAATCGTGTCCTGCGACCAATTACTTCAATGCGGAAATCCAAGAAAACTTCTAGGGCTTCCTTAAGTGTCATGACCTTAGGGCGACCATTAACCAAAGCCAGCAATGTCACACCAAAACTAACTTGTAGAGGCGTAAGTTTATACAAGTTGTTGAGCACTACCCGAGGATAGGCATCACGTTTTAGCTCAACCACAATCCGAATTCCGGTGCGGTCAGATTCATTTCTAAGATCGCTAATTCCTTCGAGGCGTCCATCATTGACCAGTTCGCTGATCTTGAGTTCTAGGGCTTGTGAACTAACCTGATAGGGTAATTCGGTAATGACCACAGCTTGTCTTTCTTGGCCCGAAGCTCGGGTAATCGTCTCAATCTCCGCTTTACCCCGAATCGTAATCGAGCCACGTCCGGTGTGATAAGCATCCCGAATCCCCTGACGCCCCAAAATCACGCCAGACGTAGGAAAATCAGGGCCAATGATGTACTGACTAAGTTGAGGAATTGAAATTTCTGGATCATCAATAAGCGCAACTAAGCCATCAATTAATTCACCACCATTGTGCGGCGGAATATTCGTCGCCATGCCAACGGCGATCCCCGAGGAACCATTTAATAAAAGTTGGGGTAGACGGGCTGGGAGTAGGGTGGGCTCCTGTTGCGAGCCATCGAAGTTGTCCTGAAAATCAACGGTGTCAGCTTCGATATCCGTGAGCAAGGTCTGAGCGGAAAGCTGGGTCAGACGACACTCGGTATAGCGCATAGCCGCAGGAGGGTCATTATCAATCGAACCAAAGTTACCGTGGCCTTCGATCAAGGGCATCCGCATCGAAAAATCCTGTGCCATGCGCACCAAGGCATCGTAGAGGGCACCATCACCGTGGGGATGATATTTACCCAAGGCATCCCCGACGACCCGAGCACATTTACGGAAAGGTCGGTCAGGCGAAAGTCCTAGTTCATGCATGGTAAATAAAATTCGCCGATGTACGGGTTTGAGCCCATCACGCGCATCCGGTAAAGCCCGTCCCACAATCACACTCATGGCGTATTCGAGATAGGAACGCTGCATCTCATTACGCAGATTAGTGGACACAATACGGTCGGCCGGGGCGCTACTCATGCAAGACTCCTAGGGAAATTGGTCAAACCCTAAATTTAGAGTCCTAAGACACTAAAACTGGGGGTTTGAATCTCTATTTTAACACGCCAATTCGAGAGGTTATTTCACTAGAGAGTTTGAGTTAAGAAAGGTTGAGGAGATGCTCAAAAAAGAGTCTAGCTCTCAGTTTTTCGCCTGAATTTATTGAGTCGATTAACAACGCACGCTCTTGGGTGCAATCCCAGCTTTGAGACAGGCTAAAATCCCTGCTGCTTCCCAATAATTTTGGACAGAATAGCCCCTTAAGCCCAAGGCTGCCATCGTCACTTGCATCTGAGTTGTATTTTCGGTAACGGCGATCAGGACAGGTGGATTTTTGCGTTGAGCCAGAGCTAATAACCCGGCACTGCCTGCTGCTGTCGCTGGAAACACAACCGCCGTCACCTGATCAGCCGTGATATCGCCAAGTTGAATTTCTGGCATCGGACAATAACGCGGTGCTCGACTTAGGCCCACGAGTACGGAAGGTAAAAACGTAAACCCAATGACCTCGGCACTAGTGCGCGGGTGTGTTAGGGCAACGGCGGGCAAGGCCAAGGCCGGGGCATGGGCGCAAGGTATCTGCAAATGTTGAACCAGTAAATGACTCAATAACGCCTCAACCCCAGCAATCGGGTCTACCCCCTGCCCCTGTTCGTAACCAGTTTCAGCAGTCTCGGGTAAACACACCACCAAGGCAATGGCCTCGGCACCCTGAGTTTGTAGAGCCTCACCCGCGCGCGTTAGGGTTCCCGGATTACGCACCTGTCCCCAGGAACTCCCACTCTCTGCCGTAATCAGGTCAATTTGCACCGCTTGATCGCTGGTCAGCACGGAACTAATCGTCAGTCCTAAGGTTGCCTGAGCGGCTTGGATCACATTGTGATGATGAATGACCTGTTCTGCGCTCAAGCCTTGGTCTAACAGCACACCAATGCGATTACTTGTGACCGGGCGCAAAGCCCAATGACCCGCACAAAATTGATCTAGTGCATAACCTTCCACATAAAGCGTATTCGCCATCGGCCAGTAGAGCATCGCGCCATTGAGGACATTGGGATGGGTGATCAAAGTATCACTCACTTGGGCAAGGAGCCGCGCTACAGGAATACCATCTCCGGCATAACCACCGATACTGGCACCAATACCCGTCGGAATCAATAAAAGCGTGGTCAGAGGTCTCATCGCGGCAGCTAAAAATTCAATTATGACCATGATGCCGGATTTAAGAATTTGATGGGAGGTTTGCGTTAAGATCAAGAAGTGCGTTTCTTCTCTAAATTTATGTCCATCCAACCTAATCGCGTCCTGATCTTTGACACCACCCTGCGTGACGGCGAACAATGCCCCGGAGCTACACTCAACACCCCAGAGAAGCTGGAAATTGCGAAGCAACTGGCACGACTTGGTGTGGACATTATCGAAGCAGGTTTTCCCTATGCTAGTCCCGGCGATTTTGAGGCCGTACAGCTGATTGCGCAGCAAGTTCCCGAAGCGGTGATCTGTGGCTTGGCGCGAGCGCTCCCGGCTGATATCAAACGCTGTGCTGAAGCTCTAGCCCCGGCTGCCCGTCCTCGTATTCATACATTTTTATCGACCTCAGATATTCACCTGCAATACCAGATTAAAAAAAGCCGTGAAGAAGTCTTGCATATCGTCGGCGAAATGGTGGCCTATGCCTGTTCTTTTGTGACGGATGTTGAGTTTTCGCCGATGGATGCTGGGCGCAGTGACCCCGAGTTTCTCTACCAAGTCGTGGCGCAAGCGATTAGGGCAGGTGCGCGTACGATCAATATTCCAGACACCGTAGGCTACACCACGCCGGTTGAGTTTGGTCAATTGATTGCGGGAATTCGTGAGCACGTACCGAATATTGAACAAGCTATTCTCTCGGTGCATTGTCATAACGACCTAGGTCTGGCCGTTGCTAATTCGCTCGAAGCTATCAAAAATGGCGCGCGTCAGGTGGAATGCACGATCAACGGCATTGGCGAACGGGCGGGTAATGCCTCCCTCGAAGAAATCGTCATGGCCTTACAAGTACGCCGTAATTATTTTGCGCCTTATTTTGGCACTGACTTAGCTACGCCCCTGACGCAGATTAAAACCCAAGAGATCTACCGCACCTCGCGCTTAGTCTCTAATCTGACCGGGATGATCGTCCAACCCAATAAAGCGATTGTGGGAGCTAATGCCTTTGCCCATGAGTCGGGTATTCATCAAGATGGCTTACTCAAAAATAAGAGTACCTACGAAATCATGGATGCCCAGAGTATTGGGCTAACCGATAATCTGTTGGTCTTGGGTAAACACTCAGGACGTAATGCCTTCCGGGCGCGCCTCGAGGAGTTGGGTTATCATCTCAGCGATGATGAGTTGAATCGGGCTTTTTTGCGATTCAAAGAATTGGCAGATAAAAAGAAAACCGTGGGCGATTGGGATATCGAAGCCGTAGTCAACGATGAGTTGCGGGTTGTGCCCCAAGCGTATACGTTAGAGCGGGTTCAGGTCAGTTGTGGTGATTATGGTTTACCGACGGCGACGGTTCAGCTGCTCGGCCCCGATGGTCAAGAAATTACTGACGCTGCTGTTGGCACAGGCCCGGTTGATGCCGTTTACAAAGCTATCAACCGTTTGGTGAAAGTCCCCAACGAACTGATTGAATTTTCTGTGCAGTCGGTGACCGGGGGTATTGATGCGATTGGCGAGGTCACGATTCGTCTACGTCATGACGGTCAGACCTATAGCGGACACAGTGCCAATACCGATATTATCGTCGCCTCAGCCCGGGCTTATTTGAGTGCGCTCAATCGCCTCTATCTAACCCGCAAAGAAAAGTCCCGTCCAACTTTGGCGAGCAGTGAACTGAGTTGAGAGTTAAGTTACGAAAATAAAAATGCGCCATCTTGACCATCAGTTTCTTGGAGCATCACTTTAACTTGTTCATGGCGAGCTGTGGGCACAATACGTCCCACATAATCAGGGTGAATAGGAAGCTCTCGGTGACCGCGATCCAGCAGCGTGACCAAACGAATCGCTCGGGGTCGCCCATAATCATTGAGCGCATCAAGAGCCGCCCGAATCGTGCGTCCCCGATAAATCACATCATCGACTAGATAAATTGTGCGGTGGTTAATATCTACAGGCAGATCCGTCCGAGCGGGCGCACGAATGCTTTTTTCGCGTAGGTCATCACGGTAAAGCGTCACATCTAGCGTGCCCACATCGACCGTCGCGTGCTCTTGCTCACTAATAATTTTGCCGAGCCGCTGCGCCAAGGGCACCCCGCGTGTATGAATGCCAATTAAAACCAGATCTTGTACCCCCCGATTACTTTCAACAATTTGTAACGCCAGACGGCGCACTGTCAGATGTAACTCTAAAGCTGATAGCAATTCGACTGCCGGATTAGTCATGAATTAACTCCTTCAAAACTTGCCCATTGATAGCAGAGCGATCAAGCCACCAAGCCCGCTGGGTTTGATTGAGCCCCTCACCATTGGCATAATGCTCAAGCCAAGCCTGAACTAAAGTTGTCGGCTGCTCCGGTAAGTCCTGTAATTCGAGACCGGGCGCGTTAATTTCTTGGAGCAATTGCGTAACTTTAGGGTCATAACTAATCCCCCAAACTGGACACCCTTCACTAGCTGCCATCAAAACCCCGTGAAAACGCATGGCGAGCGTCCATTCTACCTGCCGAAAAACACCTTTGAGTTGTCTCGGATCACGCAAGGTCAGTACTTGACTCACTTGGGGTAAAGCAGCTTGGATTGTTTCTGCCAATAGGACATCTTCGGGTAGATGAAAAGGAACTAATAATAAATGTACTTCGGTGGCTTGCTGAAACTGACGCAAGGCTTCGATCAGCATGGTGATGCGCTCCGCTGTCAATAAGCGATGGGGACGCAGCACTACGGCGACCCGTGGCATCGGTACTTGACTGGGCAAAACCACGGGCTTGGCTTGTAATGACCACACGGGATCAACAGTCTGGGTATAGGGAATCTGCCAGCGCGTCAAAAGTTCGGCTG
Source organism: Gloeobacterales cyanobacterium (assembly GCA_038226175.1). GTDB lineage: Bacteria > Cyanobacteriota > Cyanobacteriia > Gloeobacterales > Anthocerotibacteraceae > JBBRQP01. The sequence continues at coordinate 41,560 of JBBRQP010000011.1, read as the reverse complement.
ATTGGCGATCACGTACACTGACCTGAGCGCAACCACGGAGCACCCGTTCCACCCAAAACCTAGCCCATCCTGAACGCAAAGGGCCAACCCCCTGTGCCCAAGCTATCGTCTCCAATCCTAGTTGTTGTGCCCAGCCCAAAAGTCCACCGTAATAGATCACCGTGCGCCAACTCGTCACATCTTGAAATAGGCTGCCTCCGCCCAAAATCAAGGCTTGACTTTGCTGCAATGCCCCAAATACCGCCAGGGCGTGCCAACGGTTAACCGCTGCCACGCCATAGGCTTTTTTAGTCTGTGTCGGATTACCTGATAGCACTATAGGCTCGACCCCAGCCGGCAGGAGCTGAAGTAAACTAGCAAGTAACGCCTCGTCACCGCCATTGCCAAAACCATAATAGCCACAGAGGACAACTTTCATATCCTCAGTGTAGAACGCTACAAAACCCCTAGGGCAACCAAGACCAGAATTCCACCAAGAACCAACGCATAAAGGCTTGGGCGAGCACCACAATCAACGGCTTAGTCGGGCCATCGACTTTGGCATAACCCGATAGTCCTGGTGTGAGCTTAGCTGGCGGGTCAATGAGCTGCACCAAAACTTTGACATAGGTGGACGTGGTCTCGATTGGTACTACAGGCGCACCACTCAGAGTTGTAGCTGCCGTTTCCGTCGTTGCCATTGTGTCTAAGTTAAAAGTTGAAGCCAAGCTAGCAGTAGCGGCTGTGGTAGTTGGCGCAGGAGGGGCGACCGGGTTAACCGGATCAGCCGATGGTGCAAAGACAGATGGCATACGGGTCATGCACGATGATGCCGTCACGGGCGTTGTGTTAGAACTCATCGAAATATTCAGGGGAGCGGCGGTTGAGACAGGTTGCATGCTTGCCGAATTACTTGCCGTAGGTGGGGCAATGGGTTGTCCTGATGACAGTCCAAGTGATAAATCCGAGGGCTGTGCGGCTGGCTTGTTAATGGTTGGCGCACTCACGGGCGAAAAACTATTGTTGACATTGACAGCAGGAGTGGGCGTGCTGGGTAGATTAAAACCTACCGTACTCGCAGCGGTACAAGCGGGGGGGGGTGCATTGGGTGCGACGTAGGATTGGGTAGTGGTCAAGGTATCGCTATTAGTATCCATTGTCGTCGTTGGAGAAACCCCCAGTACCCGTCCTTTAAAAGGGTGCCGCACATCAGACCACAGCTTAATTTCCACATGGTCACCGGGCTTGATGCCCGTGGCAATATATTCTGGGATCAGTGCTTCGCCAAGGACTTTACTGGTATCTGTAGCTACCGCATAGGTCGTACCTTGGGTAATAAAACTGCCCGCTTTTTGACCTAAATAGGGCGTGACTAGCTCGCCATCAAAGGGCATTTCTAGCCGACTGTTGTCATGGAGCTCACGTCGAGCAAAGGCGAGTTGTTCTTGTACTCGCTTGAGAGCAGAGCGGGCGGCCTTAATATCATCGGGATGAGAACCAGCTTTGACGAGCGCGAGATCGGCTTGGTGTTGGGCAAGGGTTTTCTTGACAGCTTCTAAGTTACTTTGTAACTGCTTGACCTGAGCTTGATCGACCTCAGCTTGGGTTTTGGCCTGATCATAGAGACTTTTGGCATAGGTGCCGCTTAGATACAGTTCCTGATAACGCCCAGCTTGCGTCACACTAAATTTGGCCTGAGAGGCACCAATTTCCAGATTTTTACGGGCAATTTCTACCTGTCCTTGACTCGTGTCGACCGCAGCTTGGGCGACCGCGACCGCTTCGGGTAAAGGGTTATTGAGGAATTTGTTGAGTGTGGCGATTTGTTCTTTTTCTTGCTGTTGCAAGACGAGATAATTATTCTCTAGCTGGGGAGAAGCTAATTTATCAATTAGAGTTCCTGCTTTGATGAATTGGCGATCCCCACCTTTATAAGAAGTTTGTTGCAACTGACCAGGGACTTCGGCTTGAATATTCTGCTGACGGGGAGAGAGCAGTTGGATAGTGCCGCCATAGTGGGCTGTGTAAGGCCAAAGGAGTGCAACGACCCCAACTGTGGCAACCGTACTCCAAAAAATTCGTTTGGGCCAAGAAATAATTTTTTCATCGTCTAGTGAACCCGTTACCTTGCGATTACCTTTAGCAGCTTTTTTGTTGGTAGCCTTACGCCATTTATCAATCGCCCAAGTCGAGACCATCGCACCAATCACAATCACAAAAATAAATCCTGTTGCCCGCCCAAGTAAACCTGGATAACTCGATTGCAACCCCGCTGCTGTACCGACAGAAACACCCGTGACCAATGAAAACCAGAGAGTCATAATCAGCGTCCCATAGGCAAGTAACCCCAGCTGCTTTTGCCAAGAGATAAACGAGGGCAATTTTTTACCAGCAACTGTCATCCGAATGACCTGTAGAGCCTGCTGTAGCAAAGAAATTGGTAGATTAAAAAATAGTACAAAAACCCGATACCCTTCTCCCCAAATTGGGATTGATAAAGCAATAAATCCCATCAGTCCTGACTCGGCAAAAAACATGGAAATTACGCCGATTTTAGTTCCCGAGCCGTAGGTCAAGTACCACATCAGGGTACCAGAGACAAAAAATAACCAGCGGTCAACCAATGGAGAAGACACTGACCAAAGTTGGCCTTCGCGGCTCAAATAACGACCGCCATGACGGTCAATATAAAACCGTGGTACCGCCCCGAAGCGCAGCTGTAAGCCAAACTCCCGGACTTCGGCACCAAAGGACGTCATCACGGTACCTTGGGCAATCCGGCTGATGATATTGATGCTCATCAAGTGAAAAAACAAAGCTAAAAACCAGGACTCTGGGGTAAACCCATAGGTCAAATCTGCCCAGATCTCGGCTTGATGGCTAAACATAATAAAAAGGGCGGCGATTCCTCCGGGAACCGAGAGCCAAACAATCGTCCTAAAAATCGGTGCAAGGGGCGTAAAGAAACTAGCCAATACGCTGTAAATAGGATGGGGATCAAACCAATACCAACGAAATAATCGACGCTTTTTCTCTTCCTCAACTCGAGGTTTGGCTTTAGTTAGTGTCGTTGTTGTGTTATCTTCATTGGTTGGGTCATTTGAATCATCAAATAGCGTATCAACGATAAAATCTTCGGGCTCTTCCCAAAGAAAACCATTCTGCTCCTCTATCTCTTCACAGGGTTCCATCAAGCCAGACTGTTCAAGTTGCTCAGAGAAGGCATTGAAATCGATTTCTGAAATGCTCAAACCAAAGCGACGGGTGAAATTAGTACGAATTTGTTCAACGGTCGTCCAACCATCCATCGCTTGACATAAAAAGTATTCCTGCTCCTGAAATTCATAGGTCTGATTACTAATTGGGTCGCGCACCGTATAAACCGTGGGGGCATTTTTGCGGCCTTTGCCCTGCGACTCAGTAATAATTAGATCAGCTCGGAAGCAATTGTGATTGGGAATGTACATCGTCTGTCCTATAGGTGATTAGGGCAACCAAGACCAAATTTCAACTAACACAAAACGGATAATCGGTTGGGTAAAGGCCAAGATAACGGGTTTCTTGCCCCCATCAATTTTGGCGTACCCAGACATCCCTTGACGAAGAATGCGTTTGGAGTTGGGTATTTCGACAACAACTTTGACAACCCGACCATAGGCTGCTAACACCGCTACAGGTTCGACAGATTTAACTTTGCCGATAATTGGTTCATTGGAATAGGCAAGTAATTTGAGTTCAACCCGCGCACCCATACGAATCAGCCCCGCATCGTATTCCGGCACCTGCACTTCACCAAAAATATTGCGGTCATCTTCGGCTACTGCGTAGGTACTGCCTTGATTGAGATAACTATTAATTTTTTGATCCAGATAGGCCGTGACCAAATGGCCATAAATCGGCATATAAAGCTGGGTACGTTTGATTTGCTCTCTAGAAAATCTCAGTTCTTGCTTCAGGCGAGCAAGTTCAGCGCGGGCTGACTTGATATCTTCAGGATGAGGCCCAGCTTTGACCAAATTAAAATTTGCTTTTTGCTGCTTGAGCGCGAGTTGTACGGCTTCTAGGTTACGTTTTTGCCCTTCGACGGCGATCACATCCACATCAGCTTGGGTTTTGGCTTGATCGTAGAGTGAAGCCGCGTAGGCACCTTGTTGGAAAAGAGTTTTGTAGCGTTCAGCTTGGATTGCGCTAAATTTGGCTTGAGAAACCGCACTTTCAAGGGCTTTTTTGGCAACTTCAATATTTTCTGTTGCCGTGTTGACCGCACTCTGGGCGACTGCTACATCTTCCGGACGTGGGGTGTTGAGTAGTTTATCGAGGACAGCTTGCTGAGCATAGACCTGCTGAGCGGTAGTTTTAGCATTATTTTCCAGGTCAACCGCTTCCATCGTGGCAATGGGGGTACCTTTTTTGAGCATCCGGCTATCCCCGCCCTTAAATTTGACCAGCACGACTTTGCCAGAGACCGGCGCTTGAATCGCCTGCTGGGTGGGTGGTAATAGTGTCACCTGACCCCCAGGACGGTAGGGGTAAGGCAGCAAAGCCACAATCATCAAGCCAATCAAAAAGAGAATCAACCCTAGCTGCGGCAGCCAATTATTACGTTGGGGCGGCTCAATCTCGGAAACTTGGATCTTGGGCGAGGGAATGTCAAGACTCTCACGACCGAGGGCGTGAAGCGCTTCAGTGGTCGAACTTTTAGGTTCAGCAGTAGGCGTAACTAAGGGCGGTGCAGTCAACTCCAAAGGATTAATTTCTTCAGGCGCAGTCGATACGGGCGCAGGTGCAGCAATTGACTTGTTAACCATGACGGTCTCAAGTAAGCCAGAGCCGACGAGTTGGTCACAAAAGCCATTAAAATCTTCACGACTAAGACTAAAACCAAAGCGTTTACGGAAATTAACTAAAACCTGCTGCGGAGGGGTATTGCCATCGAGAGATTGACATAAAAAATATTCTTCTTCGCCAAATTCAAAGGTCTGACCATTTTTTGGATCTTTGATCAGGTAGACTTTGGCTTGATTTTTTTTGTTGGATGATTGGGTCACAATCAAATCTTGTCGGAAACTGGTTCGTTCAGCTTGATACATCCCTAGGTACTCCGCACTGGGATTTCGCCCCCACATTATAAACACACTAGCCCTTTAAGCAAACGGTGCAAACCAATTCATCTTAAAAAAATGTTACGGATAGCCCGCCACAGGCCAAAGAGTTTATACCGAACTTTTTTTTTATGCTTCAATCTATAGCTTGAAGTATTGACGGAGCCGATAGTACGTGGGAAGATCCCCGTGTGCTGTCCCAACCGTGAACTTAAGGAGACTGGGCAATGACCAATACAGGGAAATTCACTCCCAAGATGAAAAAATTGGGCAAAGACGAAATGGGTCGCATCAAACTTGGTGCATCATTAGCGCGTGAAGGCCGTGTGGAAGAAGCCTCTGCTGAATTTGAAGCCGTCTTGGCGGCGAATCCTTCGTCCTTCCGGGCACACACTGCGCTAGGGACGATTCGTCTAAAGCAAAAAGAATACGATGCCGCCCTCAGCCATTACCGCGAGGCGATGCGTCTTGATCCCCTCAAAGCTCAAGCCCCTCTTAAAGTCGCTAAACTTTACTTGAAGCAAGGGGATGCAGACAAAGCGCTTGAGTATTTCCAAAATACTTTGGTGCTAGACCCCAAGTCTGTTTCGGCTTATGTCGGTAGCGGTCAAGTCTTTATGCAGCAAGAGAAGTTCGAGGAGGCTGTGCAACAACTGCGTAAAGCCCTCAAGCTCGAACCTAGCAATGCTTCAGCCCGTCAACGTCTGGCTCAAGCTTACGCCAAACTGGGTAAAACCACCGAGGCTGCAACCGAACTCAAAGCCGCTTTGGCTCTGGAACCCTCCAAAAACGCTAACCCCTACATCCAACTAGCCAAGATCTCCATCGATCAGCAGGATTTTGCGGGTGCGCGTGAAGCTCTCGAGCAAGCCCTCAAAATCAATCCCGACTCCCGTCCTCCAGTACGTATCAGCTTAGTCCAAGCCCTAATTGGTGAAAAGAACTTTGAGCGCGCTGGCGAAGAACTTAAAGCCATGGGTCAAAGCCAACGCACAGCTCCGATTCAGCACAAGCTCTGGGGCGATATCTACACCGGACAGGGGCTCTACAAAGAAGCTGCTGAACAGTATCAAGCTGCAACCCTACTCGCTAAAGAAGGTCAAGATATCTTGAGCGAACTCGGCGATATGGATGAGCCGGATGAGGATGAGGATTGGGAAGAACTTGCCGATACCTACCGTACTGCGGCAAGCTCAATCTCTACTGAACGCAAACGCAACAAGGACTAAATTCACCCTACCTTCCCTGAGGCCATGTCTAACCATCTCGTCTACATCATCATGGACAGTTGTCGGTATGACAGCTACAAGGCCGCGCATACTCCCAACATGGATCGGTTGGGGCAAGCTGAGAAGCGTTACAGCTATGCATCTTGGACTTCCCCTTCCCATTACACCTTGTTGATGGGGATGATTCCACATACGAGTCCTCAGGGCGTGTTTGCCTCTGAAGTGTACAAGCAGGAATTTGCTAAGTGGGTTGACCGCTTGGATATTCCTGACTTGTCCTTCAAAACTTTTGTCCCGCAATTATCCTTAGCCAAGGTCTTACAAGACCAAGGCTATGAGACCATTGCTCGGGTTTCGATGCCGGTGCTTAATCCTACTACCTGTTTAAATAAATTTTTTGATGACTATCGCTTGATGTCGAGCCATAACGACTTTGCCGCGATGGTCAGAGACATTGAGTTTGATGAAGATGAAATGCGTTTCTACTTCATGAACCTAGGTGAGACCCACTATCCCTACATGCTTTCCGGTGAAAATTTGCCGCACATTTCTGGTGTGCACGGCGTGTTCAAGGAAATGGATGAAGCCCTCAAAGAAGGCGATGGTCCGGTTGAGAGCAAATTTTTTGATGATGAAGAAATGCTTAGATTGCACGAGCAACAAATCAGGTGTGTCGAATACATTGACGGCTTGATCGGCAAGCTCTACAAAAAATGCCCTCCCAATACTCACATCATCATCACTGCTGACCATGGAGAGCTTTTTGGGGAAGAAGGTTACTTTGGTCATGGCCCAGTCATGCATGAAAAATGTTTTGAAGTGCCTTTCTTGGAGGGACTTTGCCCCTAGTCATCAATAGTCTTAGCCATCACTATTAGAAGGTATAGAAATCATGAAGATTTTACCCAGTATTGCTGGTACTACGCTTACTGTCACTGCCCTTATTTTTGGTTTGACGATGGTGCCTTCTCGAGCCCAAGTTGGTTCTTTCTTGCCAACTTGGGAGCAGGAAATCAACACACCTCAGCAAGATAATGGTGAGGATGTAGCCGTAGATAGCCAAGATAACGTCTACTTTAGTGGCTATACCTATGGTAATTTGGCTGCTGCTAATGTCGGTGGGGAAGACATCTTTTTGGCTAAGTACGACACCAACGGTAATTCCGTGTGGAGTATACAGCTCGGCACATCACGGGATGATGATGCTGAAGGCGTAGCGGTCGATCGTCAAGATCATGTCATTGTCGCGGGCTATACCGGGGGCAAACTAAGTAAAGAGGCTTATTACGGAACCACTGACTGTTTTTTAGCAAAATATAAAAGTAACGGCAAGCTGCTCTGGAGTACCCAAATGGGCACCCCCCAACGCGAAAACTACGAAGATATCGCGATTGATCAACGCAATAATATCTGGGCAGTGGGACACACTCAGGGTAGCCTGGCAGCAACTAATGCGGGCAGTGATGATATTGTATTAGTCAAATACAACGCCAATGGCAAAGTCCTTTGGATGCGGCAATTTGGTACGTCTGCATCGGACTTAGCCAAAGATGTCATCGTTGATCGTGCGGGCAATGGTTATGTTGTGGGTCATACCCAAGGCTCATTAGCCGCGGCTAATCAAGGTGACTACGACCGTATCTTGGCAAAATATGATACCAATGGCAACCAACTTTGGTTAGTGCAATCTGGCACAACGGGTGTCGATCTCAGTGAAGGCGTAAACGTTGATAGTACGGGATTTGTCTACACCGTAGGAACCTATTCGCCAACCTTCGGCGATGGTGATGGCTATCTAGCCAAATATCGTGCTAGTGATGGTAGTCAGCAATGGTTTTCGCCTATTGGCACGGTGGGCTCTGCTGACTCGCTCAAAGATATTACATTAGACGTAACAGGCAAAATTTATGTAGCAGGCTATACGGAAGGCTCCTTGGGCGCAACTAATATTGGTAGTGATGATGGCTTCATAGCTCAATTCACTAATGGTGGTTTGTTATTATCTGTGCAACAGTATGGAACCTTGGGTTCTGATACCTTCAAGGGCTTGCGGCAAGATAGCTTGGGAAATCTTTTTACCGGTGGTTATGTAATTCCTGTCGATGGTGATAACCAAGCATGGGTCTATAAATTTAGCCCATTCTAAAGTTTGTTCAACTTTCAATATAATCATTTACGTTTAGTTTGTTATGAAGCAATAAACATCAATTTCCATAAAGATTTTATGTTTTTGCGGAGGAGTCTCTGCCCATAATGTAAGCATGTATACTGCCTTGTTTCCCAGACAATGTTAACTTTAGGGTTGTCTACAATATCCTAAAGCCCCTCTTCGCTGAGATCTCTTACCCAAAGGTTTAAGCCCATGATGACGTTTACTTGCCTCTCCGTCAGTCCCATTGCTTTAGCCCATCCTGGTTTAGCGGTTGCGACCATTCGGGCAGGGGGAGTCGGCATTCTAGACCGGGAATTTTGTGCGGCTGACCGAGTAGACTTAGCGCAGCAGAATTTAGAAAAATTAATTGCCTTAACACCAGATTGTGAACGGGTAGGTTTACGCCTAAGAGCCGATCAAGTAGCCACCAGTGAAGCTTTATTGTTGAGCTTACCCGCAGCCCATTGGTTGGTGATCAGTGCTTGGGATATGGCTCAGTTGCCCCAAGTTCTAGCTCAGTTGCCCATGGCACCAGCCCGCCAATTACTCTTGGAAGTGACGACACTCAGCCAAGCTATTGATATTGCCACCTCTGGTATTGAGATAGCCGGGCTAGTCGCACGTGGTCATGAGAGCGGCGGCTGGGTAGGTGAAGACCCAGCATTTATTTTGACCCAGCGGTTAATTGAGGCGGTTGACTACCCGCTATATATCCAAGGCGGTATCGGGATGCATACCGCCGCTGCTTGCCGGATTGCTGGCGCGGCGGGGGTAGTACTTGATGACCAACTGTGGTTGATGCCCGAATCACCCTTACCCGAAAAAGCCCAGCGGCTTCTCAAAAACCTCAATGGTCAAGAAGCGATTATTATTGGCGAACGCCTCGACAAAGGCTGCCGTGTGCTATCACGTCCTGGTTTTACGGCAATTACTGAGCTACAAAAATTAGCGGATCAGTGGGAATTAACGCACGGAACTTTAGTATTAGAGCCATCCTGGCAACCAGAAGCTGAAATCTTGATTGGCTGGAGCGAACCGGGTGTCTTAGCTTGGCCGATGGGGCAAGCTGTGGGGTTAGCCGCGCAGTTACGGGAAATTTATAAAACAACCGGACGACTCGTGCAAGCGATTCTCAAGTCCAGCCGTAAACATATCCAACTTGCAAAAGCTTTACAACCTCTAGCCCCCGGTACGCCCCTTGCCCGGTCCCACAAAACCACCTATCCAATCGTGCAAGGGCCAATGACCCGCGTTAGCGATAAGGCAGAATTTGCGGAGGCGGTTTGTACCGCTGGTGGGTTGCCTTTGTTGGCTCTCGCTCTGCTGCGCGGCCCACAGGTGCAGACGCTGCTCGAAAAAGCCCAAGAATTGATGGGTGGACGCTCTTGGGGCGTGGGAATTTTGGGATTTGTTCCCCATGCGCTACGGGAGGAGCAAATCAAAGTTGTGCGGGCGATCAAGCCACCATTTGCCTTGATCGCAGGAGGCCGTCCCGATCAAGCAGCGCAGTTGGAAGCTGAGGGCATTGCCTCTTATATTCATGTACCAACACCAAGCCTGCTCAAAATGTTTATCGAGCAAGGCGCGCATCGCTTTGTATTTGAGGGTCGCGAGTGTGGTGGTCACGTCGGGCCTTTGAGTAGCTTTTTGCTGTGGGAAAGCATGATTGACATGCTGCTTGCCCAAGTTCCTAAAGGCGAGGAGGCTAAATTTCACATTCTCTTTGCTGGCGGGATTCATGACGCGCTTTCAGCCTCAATGGTGAGTGCGATGGCGGCACCCCTAGCTGAGCGCGGGATGTGTATTGGCGTCTTGATGGGTACAGTGTACTTATTTACCCAAGAAATCGTTGAACGTGAAGCCATTGTCAAAGGTTATCAGGATCAAGCCTTAGCCTGTACCAATACCATCAATCTAGAAACCGGGCCGGGACACGCTAGCCGCTGCGTGGTAACGCCCTTTGCGCGAGAATTTTACGATACCCGGCGTCGCATGCTACTCGAAGGTAGTGCTGCCGAAGATGTAAAAAACACCCTTGAAGACCTGACACTCGGGCGTTTACGCATTGCCTCTAAGGGCATGACCCGCAACGAAGCCGGAAAAATTGTCGAAGTTGCTGAAGAAAAGCAAATTAGTGACGGTATGTACATGATCGGACAGGTAGCAACGATGCGAGCTGCGGTCTGTACGGTGGCTGAATTGCACCAAAATGTCTGTGAAGCTGGCACCGCGAGGGTATTGACCGTAGACACCAGTGAACCGGCGATCAGCCAACAACCTTCAGATATTGCCATTGTCGGCATTGGCACCCTCTTGCCTAAGGCCCAAGCCCCAGAAGAATATTGGCAGAATATTCTAAACAAAGTTAATGCGATTACCGAAATCCCCCGTGAACGTTGGGATTGGCGTTTATATTTTGACGAAGACCGTAAAGCGCGTGACAAGATTTACTCCAAATGGGGCGGATTTATCGAAGATATCCCCTTTGATCCCCTACGCTTTGGTATCCCGCCGCGTTCTCTCAAGTCTATTGACCCGATTCAACTATTGGCACTCGAAGCTGTACGTCAAGCTCTAGATGATGCTGGTTATGGCGATGGTGATTTTGACCGCGAAAATACTTCGGTCATCTTAGGAGCCGCCACAGGTGCAGGAGATTTGGGGCATCAGTACGCGACACGCTCCCACCTACCGACTTATATTGAAAAATTAGCAGATAAAACCTGGGATCGTTTACCGGAATGGACAGAGGAATCGTTCCCTGGTCTTTTGCTCAATGTTGCTGCCGGTCGGGTTGCTAACCGCTTTGACTTCGGCGGGCGCAACTATACCATTGATGCAGCCTGTGCCTCTTCTCTAGCCGCGATGAGTTTAGCGATCGAGGAATTAGAAACCGGACGCAGTAATGTCGTGATCACAGGCGGCGTAGATACTGGGCAAAGTCCCTTTGCCTACCTGTCCTTTTGTAAAACTCAGGCTCTCTCACCACGTCAGCAGCCAAAAGCTTTTGATAAGACTACCGATGGCATTGTCATCAGCGAAGGGATCGCAATTGTGGTGCTCAAACGCCTAGCTGATGCTGAGCGCGACGGCGATAAGATTTATGCCGTAATCAAAGCCATGACCGGGTCGAGTGATGGCAAAGCCTTGGGGATGACAGCACCGCGCCCAGTTGGACAGATGCGAGCTTTAGACCGCGCCTACGAAAAAGCCGGATTTTCGCCAAATACTCTCGGACTCTACGAAGCGCATGGTACAGGAACAGCGGTTGGAGATCGCGCCGAAGCTGAAACGATTTACCGCACCTTATTAGCCCATGATGCCGCACCCAAAAGTTGTGCGATCGGCTCAGTCAAAACGGTCATTGGTCACACCAAGAGTTGTGCAGGGGTAGCAGCTTTGGTTAAGGCGGCTCTGGCACTGCATCACAAAGTCCAACCCCCGCATCTAGGCGTCGAGACACCCTTAGATAGTTTGGCAGATCCCACTAGTCCGCTTTACCTACTCAAAGAAGCCCGCCCTTGGTTTGCCCACCCTGATCATCCCCGACGTAGTGCAGCTAGTGCATTTGGTTTTGGCGGAACTAATTTTCATGGTGTGTTAGAAGAGTATCAAGGCGCCCTCAAAGCACCAGTCTCAGGCGCTGAGACTTGGCCTCAGGAGTTACTCGTCCTCAAAAGCACTGATCGTCCAGCTTTGATTAAAGACGTTAACAGCTTACTGACAGCCTTGACTACAGGTGCCGAACCACACTTAGCTGATCTGGCCTATAGCTACGCCCTGCAAGCCCAAGAACGTGCTAGCCAGTCCCTGTGCTTGAGTCTTGTTGTCAGTAATTTGACGCAATTGCAAGAGTCTTTGGTGATGGCTCTAGCGCACCTTGAGCAATCTAAACCCCTGCCCATTCACGTGCTGTTTAGCGAAAACGCAGCCGTCAGATCCCAGCCGATTGCCTTTATTTTTCCGGGTCAAGGCGCACAGTATCCAGATATGGCTCGAGAAGCGGCGCTCTATTTCCCGGAGATGCGCGAAGCAATTGAGATGGCAGATGTGACCCTGCGCGATCAGTTGCCAAAATTCTTGAGTCAGCTTATTTATCCACCTAGTGCCTTCACTGAAGAGGAAGAAAAGGCTCAAATCGCAGCCTTGATGGAAACCCAGGTTGCCCAACCTGCTCTAGGCGCGATTGCTAGTGGATTTCTAGACTTAATGACTCGTTTGGGCATAGCTCCGGCGATGGCCTGTGGTCACAGCTATGGTGAATATGCAGCGCTTCATGCAGCTGGTGTGCTTACGCGCTACGACTTTTTGAAACTTTCGGCAACGCGAGGTCAGGTCATGGCCTCAGTTTGCAAAACCACCGAAGGCGCTATGGCAGCCGTGCGCATTACCCGCGAAACTCTACTCAAGCGGCTAGAAGGGCGTGCTGAAGTAGTTTTGGCTAATCACAATGCTCCGGATCAATCAGTGATCTCAGGTAGCAAAGAAGCGGTCAAAGGTGCGGTAGCCCATCTCAAATCTCAGGGCGTGCGCGCTACGATGCTCTCGGTTGCGGGAGCCTTTCACACCCCATTTGTGGAAGCGGCTCAAGCGCCTCTAGCTGAGGCCATTGGTTATACTGCTATTGCTGCACCACAAATTCCGGTCTACGGCAATAGTACGGCTAAGCCTTACCCCAGCCAGCCCGAGGCAGTACGCGAACAACTCGCCGGACATTTGCTAAGCTCTGTCGAGTTTGTCAGTCAAATCAATGCGATGTACAGCGATGGCGCCCGGATTTTCTTGGAACTTGGACCCAAGAGTGTCCTGACTAAACTGGTTAGCCTGATTTTAGAAGGTCAAGAACACACTTCTGTTGCCCTTGATGGAAATGGTGGCGGTATTCGTGGTTTCTTGATTGCCCTAGGCAAACTAGCAACCCATGGCGTAGCGCTAAACCTAATCGCCCTCCATACCGGACGCAAAGTTCAAGCTCTAGCTTTGCCTCAGCTAGCGCAGACAACCCGTAAATCGGCTTACTCAACAACCACTTGGATGATTAATGGGGGATCAGCGCGTCCTTGGCAGCAAAGTGCAGCCGGGTATTTCGGTAAATTACCACCCTTGGATCAAGAGATGGTGAGAGATTTTACCGATGTGCCAAATACCCACAATAGTCATGCTCATAGCAGTAATGGTAAACCTACTCCTGTGAGCCCCAATGGTTTGATGCCGCTCACTAGCCCCCTAGCTAAACCTGCGCACCCTGTTGTTACAGCCGCTGTTCCCGCTCAAATTATCCCATCTACTCCCAGAGCCATGACTCCTCAAACACCCAATGCCCAGCCTGCAAAATCCGGTTCCTACGTTGTTCCTGCCACAGGTCATGCCGCTTTGGCCGGGTACCAAGCTTACCAAGAAACTATGCGTCAGTTCTTAACCTTACAAGAACGGGTGATGCAGCAATTCTTGAGTGGCGTTCAGGGTTCAGTCTATGTGCCAATGGAGCAACCCCTCCTAACCAATGGCAACGGCAGCTCTATCGCTCCAGCTGTCTCCAAAGCTGTCCCCGCACCTGTAGCACTGGCTTCAGTGCCTGTAGCAGTTGCGCCGATGCCCGTTGCACTCATACCTGCCCCTGTTGCCCCGACACCAGCCCCGGTCGCAGTTGCAGCCACAAACGCATTACCCGAGCGTTCGACTCTGATTCAGATTTTGCTCAACCTTGTCAGTGACCGTACTGGGTATCCCGCCGAAATGCTTGGTCTAGACCAAGACATGGAAGCAGAGCTAGGCATTGACTCAATCAAACGGGTCGAGGTCTTTGGAGCTTTACAAAAATCCTTAGCCGAACCCCTAGCTTCTAAAATCCAAGAGGAAATGGAAACCTTCACTCAGGTCAAGACCCTCAATGGCGTGGTCGATGCGTTACTTACCAATGTAAAAGCACCTATGCCTGCGGTTACACCTGTGATGATCCCTCCCACGCCAACACCAGCTCCGGTCGCAGTTGCAGCTACCAACGCGTTGCCCGACCGTCCAGCTTTGATTCAGATTTTGCTCAACCTCGTCAGTGACCGTACTGGGTATCCCGCCGAAATGCTTGGTCTAGACCAAGATATGGAAGCAGAACTAGGCATTGACTCAATCAAACGGGTCGAAGTCTTTGGAGCTTTACAAAAATCTCTGCCCGAACCCTTTGCTTCTAAAATTCAGGAGCAAATGGAAACTTTCACTCAAGTTAAAACCTTGAATGGGGTCGTCGATGCTCTGTTAACTGGATTGCCTGCTGCTCCAGCAGTGGGAGCCAGCAGCCTGGGAAAGAACTAGAGGTAGAAGTTACACCGCGTTATGCCCTTCAGCCCCGGCGGGAACCTCTACCTCTAACCCCCCCCATTACACCAAACGGACTTTTTCTGATTACTAGCGATGCGCATGGGGTTGCCGCCCAAGTTGCACTATTACTGGAAGCTAAAGGTGCCAAAACGGCTATACTCAACAGCACGATTCTGGCAGATACCGAACTGATTAAAGGGGAAGTAGTCCGTCTGCGTCAAGAGTATGGTGCGATCAATGGTCTTGTGCATTTGGCTCCAGTTGCAGCCTTAGCTCTGCCCGAGACTCTAGCTCAGTGGAAGCAATACACCCAGCTTCATAGCAAGAGTTTATTTCACCTACTCCAAGCAACTGCCGCCGATTTGCGCGCCAGCGGTCAGGGTCGTGTTTTAGCTGCAGCAATGATGGGTGGCTATTGGGGGCGTACCGAAGCCCCCATGCCCGGTTTGCCCACTGGCGGTGGCAGCAATGGCATGCTCAAAACCATGAACATTGAGTGGCCTGAGGTAGCGGCAAAAACCGTGGACTTTGATCAGAGCCTATCTGCTGAGATGATGGCAGACTGCATTGCTCAAGAATTACTTACGCCCGATAGTCGCATCGAAATCGGCTATCCCCAGGGGCAGCGCACGGTATTCGACCCGATTCCTGCGGATCTAAAAGCCCAAAGCCCGATCCAGCTGCAACCTGCTAGTGATTGGGTGACACTGGTGACTGGTGGAGCCAGAGGCGTGACCGCCGAAGTCTCCCGGATCTTTTTAGTTCCGGGTGCTACCTTGATTTTGGTTGGTCGGTCGGCAGAACCCCCAGTGGAACTAGCCGATACTGCTGGCATTACTGACATCGGTAGTTTACGTAAAGCTTTTCTATTGCGTGCCAAGAGTCAAGGTCTTATTCCTAAACCTGCGGAAATCGAACGGCAGGTACAAGGTTTACTGCGAGACCGCACGATTCGCGCTAATTTGACGGAGTTTCGGCAAGCTGGTGTAACTGTTGAGTATCACGGTGTTGATGTCAAGGATGAACCAACTTTCACTGCGTTAATTCAAGACATTTATCAACGGCATGGACGCTTAGACGCGGTAGTTCATGGCGCGGGGATCATCGAAGATAAGCTGATTGTCGATAAAAATCCTGACTCCTTTAACCGCGTATTTGATACCAAGGTTGACAGCATCTTTCTGTTGAGCCGTCTGGTACGCACGGAGTCACTCAAACTGTTTGCGGTATTCGGCTCGGTTGCCGGAAGTTTTGGTAATCGCGGGCAGGTCGATTATGCCACTGCCAATGAAACCATGAACCGCGTGGGTTGGTATTTGGATAAACTCTGGCCTCAGGTGCGGGTCTTGACCATCAATTGGGGTCCATGGGCGGCTGGGATGGCCTCCGATGCGGTCAACGAACAATTTAAGGCTCGCGGGGTGATCCCGATCCCACCGCTATCGGGGCGCAGGTTTTTCCGTGATGACCTATATTACGGACAGATGGGCGAGGCTGAGTTGATTGCGGGTACCTTTGAAGGTTCTTCCCGAGAAGCCTATGAGGTGCAACGTCATCTCGCCAGTGCCAAAGCCGAGGCTGAAGTTGTGCCCCCAGCTACGCCTGTCCAGAGTAACGGCAATGGTTACAGCAACGGCGTCAAACCCAACTATCTTCCGCTCTTGCGCAATCAACCCAAGATCCAGCCCAACAGCTCGATTACCCTTGAGCACAAGTTCGCCTACACCAGCGATCCCTATCTCGAAGACCATGCCTTTGATGGCAACTTTGTAGTTCCTGCAACCATGAATTTAGAGGTGATGGCGCAATTTGTACAAGCGGCTTGGCCAGAATGGAAAGTAGCAGAAATCCAGGATATGCGGGTTCTTAAGGGGATCTCATTTCCACCGGATACAAGTCATTACGTCTTGGTGCGCGGTCGTGCCGCGAGCCATGCCGATGCTGCGTCCCTTGAAATTTCCGTTGAGATTGTCGATCCTGACACCAAAATCCCCCATTACCGCGCCAAAGTCGTGATGCGTCCTGAGCTGGAAACGGCACCTTTTACGGAATATACGCCGCTTACGAGTGGTGAGCCGGAAGATGCGAAGTTGGCCTATCCGCGTTATCTCTTCCATGGGCGGCGGCTGGAGCTGATTACGCAGCTACCCAGAGTGAGCGAAGAAGGGGTAGATGCTATGCTGATCCCCAGCACCATTAGTGAATGGTTGCCGAACGTCAAAGATAATCCGGTCTGGCTTTTTGATCCCGGTATTTTGGATGCGGCGATGCAAATTTCTCAGGTGAGACTGCGCAAACTCTATAACATTAGTGGCTTACCTAGTCGTCTGGGCAGTGTCATTCGTTATAGTGAGCAGTTACCCAAGCAACCTTTGCAGGCATCCTTGCGGGTCAAGTCTTTTGATGGCACCCATATCGTGACCCATACCGATATCAGCGATGAGACGGGTCGGGTTTATCTGCGCTTGCTCGATACCGAAGCGACGTGCAGTGAGGCTCTCAATCGTTTGAATATCCGTTGGCGCATCGAACACGGCTACCCGGAGCAAATGTAATGGATATCGCCATCATCGGCATGTCGGCTCTTTTTCCTGGTTCTGATAGCTTGCCTGCTTATTGGCAAAATATCCTCAAGCGCGCCAATTTTGTCCAGGAAGCCCCGGCTGAGTGGGTAGGCCCTTACTTTGAGCCAGAGAGCGAGGAATTAGAGCGCATCTACACCAAAAAAGTCGGGCTTTTGGGGGATCTCGCTAAATTTAACCCCTTAGAATTTGGGATTCCACCCAAGTCCGTGGATGGTGGCGAGCCAGATCACTTTTTAGCTCTCAAGCTTGCTAGCGATGCTCTGCGGGATGCAGGCTTTGATCCCGCCACTTTTGATGGATCACGCACGGGCGTCATTTTGGCTCGGGGCGCCACACCCAATCGCGGGCAAGCGACGGGTACCCAATATGGGCTGATCATCGACCAGACGATGGATTTGATCCGGGAACTCTTGCCACATCTGGATGAGGACACTTTCAGCGAGATGCGCCGTCAGCTCAAAACAGATCTGCCTGATTTACCCAAAGAATCAGCGCCGGGTCTGGTCTCCAATGTTGCGAGTGGACGCATTGCCAATCGCCTCAATTTGATGGGGCCTAACTATATGATTGATGCGGCTTGCTCTTCATCGTTGATTGCAATCGAACTCGCGATGAAAGAACTGCGTAGTGGTCGCTGTGACATGATGCTAGCCGGGGGCGTTCAAGCGTCGATGCCCGCACAAATTTACATGCTTTTTTGCCGTTTGGGCGCGTTGTCTCGGGAAGGGATTCGGCCTTTTGATAGTAAGGCTAGCGGTACTTTGTTGGGCGAAGGCGTTGGATTTCTGACTCTCAAGCGCTTAGCCGATGCCGAACGGGACGGGGATCGCATTTATGCCCTACTCAAAGGCGTAGGTACATCAAGTGATGGCAAGGCCATGGGTCTGCTCACACCGCGTTTTGAGGGACAAATTCTCGCGGTACAACGGGCCTATGAAGAAACTGGCATTGACCCGCGTACTGTGCGTCTCATTGAAGCCCATGGCACGGGAATTCCAGTGGGAGATCAGACCGAAATTCAAACTTTAACCCATATTTTTGGCCCACGAGAACCTCAACAACCCTGGTGCGCGGTGGGTTCAGTTAAATCAATGATTGGGCACTGCATTCCTGCTTCCGGTACCGCCAGCGTGATCAAAATGGCCTTGTCGCTCTATCACAAGGTTTTGCCACCTACCCTTTGTGATGAAGTTAATCCCAAGCTGGGCTTAGAGAAGACGCCGTTTTATATCAATACTGAGCTACGACCTTGGATTCACGGTAATGCCGATGCCCCGCGTCGGGCTGGTGCCAATGCTTTTGGTTTTGGTGGGATCAATGCCCATGCGATCCTGGAAGAATATCGCGGTACTGTCACCGAAGGTAAACAGCTCAACACCGAATGGCCAACGGAGCTGTGCATTTTCTCCGGCGAATCGCACGCGGCTCTATTGACCGCGATTCAGGCAGTCCAAGCAACTTTGACTACGGCTCCGGCGTTGGCTAACATTGCCCAACATCTTTCCACGCAGTCAGTGGGTAACTTCCGGTTAGCCGTCGTCGCCAAAGACCTCAAAGATCTAGGAGACAAACTCATCAAAGTTACCGAAAAACTTACGGCGGGTCAGACGATCCCCAATCGCGCTGGGATCTTTTATGGAGAAGTGACAGGCACACCAGATAAGATGGCCTTTCTCTTTCCTGGCGAGGGCTCGCAGTATCCCTACATGCTGGCGGATTTGTGTTTGTACTTCCCCAAAGTCCGGGCTTGGTTTGATTTTTCCGATGAATCTTTCTATGGCGATTGGGAATATCTGCCGAGTCAAGTCGTCTTTACGCCACCCACGGGCTTGACCAAAGAAGAACGCTCCTATCTGACTCAGCAACTTTACACCATGGATATGGCAACGGAGACCATCTTCACCTCTGGGATCGCGCTCTATGAGTTACTCAGTGATTTCGGGATCAAACCCGATGTCATGGTCGGTCATAGTACGGGTGAACACACCGCCTTGGTTGCCTCAGGGGTTATTCGTCAGACCAATCGCGCTGAGCTTTTAGACCGCAAACGTGGTCTCAACAAGATGTACAAAGACCTTGACGCGACCGATAGTATTCCGCGTGGTGTGTTGTTAAATGTGGGCGCGGTGCCCCGTGGTTTCTTACCCGAACTCGTGGCCAATTCTGGTGGCGAATTGTATCTCGCGATGGATAATTGTCCCAACCAAGCCATTTTGTTTGGACAAGGCACGGTGATCGAGCAAGCGATGACCAAAATCAGAGATGTGGGCGGGATTTTTACGCAGCTACCCTTTGATCGTCCTTATCACACGCCGGCCTTTGGTGAAGTGGAAACAGCGCTCCAAAAGCTCTACGCGATCTTGGATGTGGGAGCAGCCCATACGCCGCTCTACAGCTGTGCGAGTACCGAACCTTTCACTGCTGTACCCAATGAAATTCGGGCGCTCGCTGCCAAACAATGGGCGACTTGTGTGCGCTTTCGCGAGACGATTGAGAAGCTCTATGATCAGGGGATCAAGACGTTTATTGAAGTTGGACCAAGTAGTAATTTATCTTCCTTCGTCAAAGATATTTTGCATGGTCAAGATTATTTAGCGATCCCCAGTAATGTCCAGCGCAAATCGGGTATTGAGCAAATTCAAAGTTTGCTAGCCCGCCTTTTTATTGGGGGGACTGAGCTTAACTTTGCACCACTCTATCAATACCGTGACATTCGTGAACCTAAAGTTTTGGATGCCCGAGCTATCACCTTGAGCCAAGGCAATCAAGTGATGAACTTGTCGATGCCGGTTATGCATTTCGAGCCTGAGTTTGTCAAAATGGTTCAGGCCAAACTTCAGCCAGTTACCGCCAGTCCCGCCGCTACCCCGCCACCAGTGGCTCCCTCACCTTTGCCATCAACTAACGGCGTGACCCCAGTTACCGCCGTTCAACCAAGTATGACGGTTGTGTCAGAAACTGTCATTATGCCCGCGCGCGTTGAAGCCGCTGAAGTGATGCAACCTCATAACTTGGTGACAGAAACACCGATGACAGGGGATGGGGCAATGCAATTAGATGTATTGATGGGGCACTTCAGTTTGATGCAAGAATTTCTCGCGCATCAAGAACGGGTGAATGAGATGTTTTATGCCAATTTACCCGGTGAGGATGATGCTCAGTACGAGTTCTAAACAATCGGCTCCATTATCATTACAGCCCGATATTTTTGGGCATTCAGGACATCATGAGTCCACAAATCTAGTTAGATCAAAACAAGCATTAACGCGGCCTTGGCTTGCATCACCTAAGCATATTACGTGTCGTCGGATTGAAACGAATAGCATCACTTCAGCCGCTTGGTCAGTCTTGTGCGCACAATATCTCACGCCCCCAGAGCAGCTGGTCTACGCTCAATTTCCTGTCAATGGCCCGCGTTCTCAGGAATGGCTATTAGGTAGGATTGCGGCAAAGGAGGCTTTACAGGATCTATATGGCTACGAACCGCTCACCGTAGAAGTCCTTGCGACCGCTTTGGGACAACCCCAGTTTGTAAGTAGCCATAGTATTTTACCTAAAGTCTCTATTTCTCACAGTCATGGCACGATTTTAGTGGCTGTGGCTGATCAGGCTGTTGGTATTGATTTGGAGCGTTTAGATGTACGACGTTTTGGTGATTGGTTCCATTTGGCCTTTACAGCCACCGAATTAGCCTTGATTCCTAAAGAAAATCGGGAGACTGCTTTGGTAGCTTTTTGGTGCGCCAAGGAAGCAGTCGCCAAGGCAGTCGGCACGGGTCTAGAGGGCAAACCTGCCCAATGGAGCCTAGTTCACGCCTCACAAGATGGCAAACGGGTCATAGTGAACCACAAGAATCAGAATTTTGAGGTTCAATTATGGTATGAAGCCCGTGAGGTTGTGGCTTTATGCTGGTGTTAGAGTTCTTGTGTCGTTGTAGGAGTGTTTTTGATGGCCACGCAGACCCCAACCCAAATTCAAGCAGCGGTATTCGAGATTTTAGACGACATGACCCAAGACTGGGACTTGGATGTGGAAGAGTTCAAACCGGAAATGAAATTGGCTAAAGATTTGAACTTCTCTTCGGTAGATATCATCCAATTTGTGGTGTCCACCGAAGAGTGCTTTGGTCGCAAGCTAGGCTTCGATGTATTGCTCATGAAAGATGGCCGTTACGTTGACGACATCAGCCTCGAGCAGTGGATCAGTTTTACGACAAATAAACTTAACGGAGGCTAAACACATGACCCGCACGTTGTTTATTGGTATGGATGGTGCCACATTTACCATCCTTGATGACATGACCCGTGATGTACCCGGTCAGGGTATTGTCATGCCGTTTCTCAAAAATTTCATGGAAAATGGCGTAAGAGCTAAATTACGTTCGACGCCTAACCCGCTCACCCCGCCGGCTTGGGTCTCAATTATGACCGGGCGTACCCCCGGTAACCACGGCATCTATGATTTTGTGCGCTTTGAGGATAAAGGCGATGATGTGTATTTCACCCTTTACGACTCACGGGATATCTTGACTGAGACGATCTGGTCAATTGCCAGCCGCCAAGGTTGCACGATTACGGCGCTCAATTTTCCTTTTACTGCGCCGCCGCGTGAAGTCAATGGCTCACTCGTTCCTGGTTTTGTGCCTTGGAAACACCTGCGCCGCAACACTACGCCTAAAGAGTTGTATGACCGTCTCAAAGAAATCCCTAACTTTGATCCTAAGGGTCTGGCCTGGGACTTTGAGAAAGAAAACAAAATCTTGACCCACATGACGGGTGATGACCTCTACGACTGGGTCGTTTATCATATCGAACGCGAAATCCAGTGGTTCAAAGTTGCTGAGAAACTACTCAAAGAAGACCAATCTGATTTGATGGCGATGCTCTTTGATGGCACGGATAAAACCCAACACCAGATCTGGTCTGTGCTCGACTTGGCGCTCTATCCAGCAAATCCCGAACCCTGGCAAATCAAGGTCCGCAAAAGCATCCTCGAATACTTTGCCATGCTCGATGGCTTTATTGCCCGTCTTGTCGAACTAGCCGGCCCCGATGCCCAAGTCTTCATGTGCTCTGATCATGGCTTCACGGCAACCACCGAAGTTGTGCGTATCAATGTGTTCTTGGAACAAAAAGGCTACCTAGCTTGGGCGCAAAACGACGGTACCGAACAGGCCAAACGCCGCGAAGAAACCCAAATCGCCTATCTGGACTGGGAACGAACCTTTGCCTATTGCCCTACCCCTTCGAGTAACGGCATTGCGATTCGGGTCTCTGATGGCGCGGGTAAACCGGGGATCAAACCGGAAGACTACCATACCTTCCGCGAAAAACTGATCCGTGATCTTGAAGAATTTACCGATGAACATGGTGAGCCGATTATTCGCAATATCTACAAACGCGAAGATGTCTACAATGGCCCTGCGCTCAACGAAGCCCCTGATCTGACCCTTGTCCTGCGCGACTATGGCTTTGTCTCGGTGCGTAACGTCGAACCTGCCGTTGAGCCTCGTGAAGCTCCCCAAGGAACCCATCACCCTGATGGCGTATTTTTAGCGGGTGGTCCTGGTATCAAAGC
Organism: Gloeobacterales cyanobacterium; assembly: GCA_038226175.1. Taxonomy (GTDB): domain Bacteria; phylum Cyanobacteriota; class Cyanobacteriia; order Gloeobacterales; family Anthocerotibacteraceae; genus JBBRQP01. The sequence continues at coordinate 18,621 of JBBRQP010000011.1, read as the reverse complement.
GGGCTTTAAGGCCAAAAAGCAACAAGTCGCCGATGTCCCGGCAACGCTGCTTTACAGCATGGGCTTACCGATTCCTTCAAACTTTGAAGGTAAAGTGGCGGAGAGTTTCTTCACCGATGACTATCTCGCCAAACATCCGGTCTCCTTTGGCTCTGCCACTGGTGATAAAGGCGCGATGGGTGATGTCGAAGGTCTGACCCAAGAGGACAAAAACCAGATTCTGGAACAGTTGCAAATGCTGGGTTACATGGAGTAGCCCGTGCCTGTCGCTCGCCTAGAACAGGTTGCCATCAATTACATGCAGTTTGGTCGTGAACTCACGGGTGAACCGCTGATCATGCTGCATGGCATGGCAACCAATCTGGCTTTTTGGTACCCTCTTGCCCCGATTTTTGCGGCTGACCGCCCGGTATTGCTATTTGATCTCAGGGGTCACGGGCGGTCATCCATGCCTGAATCGGGCTACGCGCCCCATGAATTAGCCGAAGATCTTGGGCTTTTGCTCGATTACTTGGAGATTGAGAAAGCGCATTTTTTGGCCCATAGTTTTGGTGGCTCGGTCTTACTCAACTTTGCTTATCATCACCCAGAGCGGGTCAAAAGCTTACTGCTAGCTGATGTCCGGGTACGCATTTTACAACCTTCGCAATGTCCAAAAGACTGGAGTCACTGGCCGCGTCTCAAAAACAATCTCGAAAAAGTTGGTATCCATCTCGACGAAGATGATCCCGAAGGCGGTTATCATTTACTTGAGACGATGATGCGCTGGGAATTAACCGCCAAAGCTGATGGCCCGATGCCTTTTCCCAAACTGCTTGCTCAGCTCGTACCGCAAATTGGCAGTAAGCGTACAGCCGAACGTTGGTTAAACTTAATTGAGACAACCCAAGCTAAGCAAGGTTTTAAGCAAGGAGAGAATATTACCGTGGCTGACCTCGCGCAAATGCATAAGCCAACCTTGGCAGTTTATGGGGAAAACTCTCCGGCATTGCCTTCAGCTCAGGCTCTGCAAGAACTTTGGCCTCATGGACGCTACGAAGTCATTGCCAATGCGGGACACTTTTTTCCTCTATCTAAGCCGGAAAAATTAGTGATCGCGGCCCAAGAATTTTTAAGCGAATTTAGTTGTCTTAGTCGTTAGGATGATCATGCGGACGGTTGTGTCTGAACCTAAAAACGGACTCGGCCTCGCCAATTTCCGTAAAGTTTGTGAGAATGGCTTCGGGGATGGCAATAATGCCTATGCCCATGCCATGGGTTGGTTTGAGGGTCATCTCTATGTGGGTACGACCCGTGCCAATCTAGCTCTCATCAAGAGCGGCATGTCCTACGTCAAGATTGATGCCTGGCCAGTCGAATGCCCCTACCCGGTCTATTCCAAAGAATTTGAATATACCCAAGCTCGCGCTGAGATTTGGCGGTTTGATCCGCTGTTGGGTACCTGGGAACGCCGCTTTCAGGCACCTATCGTTCCGAGTAATACCGATGGTACCGATATGGCGCGGGAGTTGGGCTTTCGGGGAATGGTGATCTTTCAGGGCAAGTCTGACCCTAAGCCGGTGATCTATACGTCCACTTGGTCGCGCTCGCGCGGTGATGGGCCGATTATATTGCGCTCTGATGATGGTAAAGATTTTATTCCTGTATCTGAACCGGGTATTGTCGGCCTACCGATTACTAGTTTGCGCTTGCTCGTACCATTTAAGGACAAATTATATATTGCTCCGACCGGAGCAGCTAAGGGCTATGCCAATGCCTCGGGAGTACCCTTAGTATTTGAGAGCGATGATCCAGCTAAAGGCACTTGGCGGCCTGTCAATGAACTAGGCTTTGGGGATAAGACCAATCTCACGATTTTTGAGATGCGCGGCTTTGGCGATTATCTCTATGCTGGAGCTGCCAACTTAAAAGGTTTTCAAATCTGGCGCACCCGCGCTGAGGGCGAGGCACCCTATCAATGGGAATTGGTGCTCAAAAATGGTGCGGATCGTGGGCCACTCAACCAAGGCACTGCCAGCATGATTGAGTTTAAGGGCGCGCTCTATGTGGGTACTGGTATCCAAAATGGCGGATTTGATCAACAAAATAAAGTCGGGCCCGCTGGTGCAGAAATCCTGCGCATTCATCCTGATGGCTCCTGGGACTTGATCATGGGGATGCCACGCCAAGGTAAACGGCCTCTCAGTGGCATGCTACCGGGCTTCAACAGTATTGTGGCAGGCTACCTCTGGAAAATGGGTATTCACGACGGCTGGCTCTATGCCGGAACCTATGACTGGACTATTTTTATGCGTTATACCAATTTTGCGGCTAAGCCCCAGAATATTTTTCGCTTATTAGAGCGCGTCGGGGCTGAGAATATGATTATTAACCAAGCCGGTTTTGACCTATGGCGCACCTATGACGGAGAAAACTGGCTCCCTGTGACCCGTAATGGCTTTGATAATCCTTACAACTATGGTATCCGTAATATCATTACTACGCCCCATGGCGTCTTTATCGGCACAGCTAATCCCTTTGGCCCTCGAGTAGCCGTGCGCACGGGTGATCCCTGGGAATGGACGTATGTAGATAATCCTCAAGGTGGTCTAGAAATTTGGCAAGGTAGTAGCGAAACACAAAGTTCATCTCCTCCACAAGTAGGGAACTAGAATACTTATATCTTTCGTCTAGAGCTGTAGGCTTCCCTGCCTACAAAAGATACGCACTTTGGAGCAAGACAACTCTTGTACGCTGTTGTAACTATCTGCAATCAGGGTAGGAGGAACACTCTGGTTCCAAGCTAAAATTCTAGAGTCTACTTAAAATATGAACCTAATGCGTCGTTTTCTAGGTTTTACATCCGCGCTGTTAGTTAGCCTCTGCTTAGCGTTGCCCCTAGCTGCTGATGCACCACTTTTCCGGGTACCCGTCACGGATTTGCAGGGTAAGGTAATCTTACCAGCCCAGCTCAATGGACGGGTTACTGCCGTAATTATAGCGAATCGTGATAATGCCGATCAGGCTGCGGTGATTGGTCAAGAAATTGTATTTAAATACGGTGCCAACAAAGATTTTGCCTTCGTGACCCTCGCCGATTTGCGGGGCGTGCCTAGTTTTGCGCGTAATTATGTCACTGGTTTAATCGAAGACAAGATCAAGGTTTATCACGCACAACTCGTTGCTCGCGTCACCAAAGCGGGGCGCACTTATGTACAAGAATATTGGTTTTATATTCCCGATTGGGATAGCCGGGTTACCCTTGAAATGCTCAAAGCAAGTCCACTGAATGAATATGCCATTTTTGATCAGCAACTCAGTCGTCTCAATCGTTATGATCGAGAAAAAGCTGAGCGTCAAGTCCTAGCGTTACGCAATCATATTCATGTGTTTATCCTCGATCAGCAAGGCCATATCAAAGCTCATTATCTGGATCAAGGCGCGACGGGGCAAGCTATGACCTTGCTTGGCAGCTTGCTAGAGAAATAGTCTCAACCCATTAGTTCACGTAGGGAAACCTGAACTAAGTTGGTATTCACACTACCGTCTACGGTATGGAGTTTGTCATGTTCCTGATAGTAAGCAATTAGAGGTTCTGTTTTTTCTCGATATTCAGCTAATCGCTTGGGAACAACTTCTAACGTATCATCGGGACGCTGCTGCCACTGGTGTTGACCATCGGATGCGGTGCAGCCTTCAGCTTCTGGAGGGTCAAAGGTAATATGAGCAACTTTTTTGCAAATACCACAGGTGCGCCGCCCCACAAGCCGCTCTGTGAGTATTGCTTCAGGCACATCAATCAGAATTACGCCGTCTAGGTTTTGTTCTAATCTAGTCAGCAACGCGTCCAAATGATCAGCCTGACCGGGTGTACGCGGAAATCCATCTAAAATCCAGCCGTTTTTGGTATCTTCTTTTTGCATCCGGTCTTGGATCAAACCCATCAACAGACTATCGGGTACAAGTTCACCTTTTGCCATAAAGTCTTTGGCTTCGAGTCCGAGAGGCGTACCAGCTTTGACCGCAGCGCGCAGCATGTCACCCGTCGAAATTTGGGGAATGGCGTAGTGTTTTTCTAAAATTTGAGCTTGAGTTCCTTTACCTGCGCCGGGCGCACCCAAGAGGATCAAACGACGAATAGCCATGACCAAAAACTCCTAATTTTCACCTATTTACGTTTGACCATGCCTTCATAACGTTGGGAGATCATATAGGTTTGCACCTGTTTTGCTGTGTCAATGGCGACCCCAACTAAGATTAGCAGTGAAGTTGCTCCGAGACCATTAAATGTCGTTACGCGGGTGGTCTGTTCGATAATCGTTGGTACTACTGCGACTAATCCCAAGAAGACTGCCCCAATTAACGTGAGACGATTGACAATTTTCATCACATAATCAGCCGTTGCTTTGCCGGGGCGAACACCGGGAATTGAAGAACCCATACGCTTCAGATTTTTGGACAAATCTTCAGGATTGATGATCAGACTGGCATAAAAATAACTGAAGAATAAAATCAAGACCAAATAAAGAGCCGTATGAATCCAACTTGTTGGACTCAAGGCATTATTGATCGCGCCAACAATGGCTTGGGGTGCGCCACTAAACTGCGCTACGGTCATCGGCAATACCAGCAAAGAAGAGGCAAAAATAATCGGCATCACCCCGCCTTGATTGACCCGCAACGGCAAATAACTAGTCCCCTGCTGATTGAAGGTGCCGCGTGGGCCGACCTGCCGTTTGGCAGAAAGAATCGGGATGCGCCGCGTGCCCTCTTGGACAAAAACAATCGCAACAACCATGCCCACAAATACCGCAACCAGCACTAAGGCACCAAAAATCAAACTATTATCACGCTGCACCAAAGCTACGGTATTACCAATCGTGCGTGGTAGTGAGGAGGCAATTGAGACAAAAATCAGCAAAGAAGCGCCATTCCCAATGCCCTTTTCGGTGATGAGTTCACCGACCCACATCACAAACATGGCACCCGCCACTAAAGCCACCGTCGTACCAATTACAAATAAAGGCCCCGGCTGGGTCGCGTAGCCGTTGGACTGAATATATAAAGATAAAGCAACACCCTGAATAATCGCCCAACCTAGAGCCAAAAAGCGCGTGTACTGAGCAATTTGTCGGCGACCCTGCTCTCCTTCGTCTTTTTGGAGAGCTTCGAGCTGGGGAAAAATCGGAACCAGCAGTTGCACAATAATCGAAGCATTAATGAAGGGTAAGATTCCTAGGGCAAATACGCCCAACGAACTCAAGCCACGTCCTGTAAAGACATCTAAGAAGCCAACAACGGGATTATTCGCCACAAACCCGGTGAATTTTGCCTGATCAACGCCCGGTAATGGCACGACAATACCTAAGCGCGCCAAGGTCAGCAGGCCAATCGTAAATAAAATTCGTCCCCGAATATTGCTTGATTGGGCTAATTGGCTAAAAAGTTGCTGAGTGGTCGGTGAGCCTGGGCCTCGGACGGTCATCAATCGCTCCTAATATTCACAGTCATGTCTGTCATCATCTTACCCTAAGCGCAGATCTTGTATTGGAGCAGGTGAGCATGACGAAAGCTGGGTTTGCAATTGTGCAATTACCCACTATATTAATTTTTTTGTGGAAATTAAGATGGTGATATCGGGTATCAAACCAGAGGAATTATGATCTATGACGCTCTAAATAAATAACTACATGGAGCTTAAATGAGAGTAAATAATCATGAATCTAGTAAAATTTCCCATCTTTTGCCCTCAGTCGCATTTGGAGAAACCATCCGCAAAGCTGCGGCTCGTGCTATCGCTCAGCAACGAGTGATGGGTCTACCGATTGCGATTGGTAAAGACGGGAGAGTAGTAGAAATCCTTTCCAACTGGCTCTTTCCCCCTGTTTAGCTTAAATGGTGTAAGCCACGCACGAGACTAAAAGTCATTGTCAAGCGCATCCTGCGCCAATATGGCTACCCACCGGATAGGCAATTGCTTGCCACAGAAATCGTGCTCAAGCAAGCTAAGCTGATTGCCAGTAAGTTAATTACCCACTAACTCCAAGGCCAGCCCATAGGATTGATCCCAGCGCACCGTCGAATTTTGCCACTGAAACTGCATACTCAGCCTGAGCAAAGGTGATAACGCATAACTAAAAGCCAACTGTGACCGCCCAACGGTTCCGCCTCGTTCACTCAATACAAACGTTTGTACAAAACTAATATCTGCCGCCTGAGGAGCCGCCAAGACCCAGCGTGTGCCCACTTCTGGTCCTTGAAAGGTCAATCCATCGACCACCACTTGGTGATAGCCAAATACCGGAGCCACATTGAGATGGGAACCCAAAGGCAACAAATAAACTCTGGCACTCGCCCCCCACTGCCGATTATCCGTCGTAAAAGACTGACCATACTCCGTTGACAAACTAAGCGAACTATCCGCCACAAAAATATCCTGCACACTGGCTTGCCAAGTATTATCACCATCTCGACTCGGTGTCGTCAAAAAAGCTAAGCTCAAGCGTGTTGGAAAACTCGGCGTGCTATCAATTTCGTGTAACACATCTGGCGGTTGATCCAACCAACGTTGCAAAACAGGACTAGAACGGATGACAGCTTGGTCAATTTGTAAATCAGCTGCACGGGTACTGAAAGTTGACTCAGTAAGTGTCGAAGCCTGAGCGGTTCCTAAGAGCTGTCCTGTCCCTGCAAGACTCAATATCGCTAGTTTTCCCAAAAAATTGTTTATCAACATAACCCAGGCAGCGACGTATGATCAAGACTCTATCATGCACCACTCGGATGAGCCACGTCAGCCAGAGTCTTCAAGGACAGCGCATCATTGTCACCCGTAGTAGTGAACAACAAAGCGAATTGACCGCACAGCTCGAAGCGCTTGGAGCTAAAGTCCTGACGATGCCACTTTTATACATCACAGCTCCAAGTAGTTGGGAGCCTTTAGATCAGGCCATCGCGCAGCTAGCCGGCTTTCAGTGGCTCTTGCTCACTTCGACGAATGCTGTTGATTGTTTTTTTGCACGGGTTAAGTTTCGTGGGGGTTCAGCCCAAGATCTCAATCATCTCCGGATCGCTGTTGTCGGCACAAAAACCTGTCAAACTCTTGCCCAATACGGTTTTACCCCAGCCGTGATCCCAACTACGTTTGATAGTGAAGGTCTTTTAATTGCCCTCAAACCCGTTATCCAAACAACTGACCGCGTGTTATTTCCCCGTGTCGAGAGTGGGGGGCGTGAAGTCTTAGTACAAGCTCTAGCTGAGTGGGGGGCAATTGTGATCCAAGTACCAGCTTATGAATCGCAAGCCCCAACTGCTTTGACCGCAGAAGTACATCAGGCTTTACTGACGCAGCAAGTAGATTATGTAACCTTCACTAGCTCCAAAACCGTCCGTCATTTTGCCCAACTCATAACTGGCTTAGATTTGGCTGATGTTAAATTTGCAGCTATCGGGCCTCAAACGGCGCAAACTTGTCGTGAACTTTTGGGGGCGGTACACCTTGAGGCAACAACCTACACCCTCGAAGGTTTGGTGAAAACTTTGGTAGAAAAGGCTCTTTCTCAAAATTGAGAGGAGGTGACAACTTATGGGTTCTCTGCTTTGCAAGCACCGCCAGATAAGGCACGATAAGCATATGGAATTCAGCGCACAGCCCTTGGATGAGTTTTTGGATTGGTTAGATGCTGATTGGTCTAATTTTGACCCGGAGCAGGATTTTACGTTTTTTGATGCGCCGGGTGCCTTGAGTTTGGCACAGGGTAAAGAAGTCATTGAGTTGCCTTGGGCGTTATCTTTATATCGCCGAGAGACGCGCGTTCTTGATATTGGCACCGTTTATGTGGAGTCTTGGTATCGGGATGCTTTATATGAGTTGGGGGCGCAAGAATTAGTTGGTTTGGATTTACGTGAAGAGAGTCAAGATTTACGTTATTTACAAGGCCAAGTATTACCTTTTGAGAGTGCCCAATTTAGCTTAATTCATTGTTTATCCCAAACTAAGCTTTTAGCTAAACCTTGGGCTATCGCTGAGTTATATCGATTGTTGATGCCATCTGGGCGTCTCATTATAAGTATGCCTTTAGGTGATGGTTATTATACCCAGCGCGACTGGTTAGCATTACTTACCTATTGCCCTTTTAATATTAAAACCTTGCGCTACTTTTATGAACAAAATGGCTGGTTTGAGTGTTATCCAGACCAAGTTTTTAGTCAGAACTATAGCGGGGAAATCTCTGGTTTGGGGTGTGCCGAACTGATTAAAGGAGCAAAATAAGATGACAATATGGTGGCTCGCCTTTGCTGTGAATACTATTTTAATTGTGCCAGCTGTTTTTTTGCGGACTAAAATTTTGACAACGGCTGGTATTGCCCATGGTTGGGCGCTGGGGGTACTGATTTTGGGCAGTTTAGGCTGGGCTGGTTATGGTGTGATGCTCTTTTATTTTGTGGTGGGTTCGCTGGTCACACATCTTGGCTTTGCCCAAAAGGTAGCCCAAGGTATTGCCGAAAAACGAGACGGAGCGCGAGGCCCTGCTAATGTTTGGGGTTCGGCGGCAGCAGCGGCAATCTGTGCTTTGGGCTGGTTGGTGATGCCCAATTCCCTGTGGCTAGTCGCCTATGTCAGCAGTATGGCGACCAAACTGGCAGACACGACAGCGAGTGAAATCGGTAAAGCCTATGGTAAGACTACGTATCTAATTACGACATTACGTCCGGTTGCGGCGGGGACTGAGGGAGCCGTTAGCCTTGAAGGAACCTTAGCGGGACTTGCAGCGGGTCTTTTGGTAGCCCTGTTGGGTGCAGCTGTCGGACTTATGCCTGGGCTTGCAGTTCCTTTTGTAGTTCTTGCGGCACTACTTGCGACAACCGCGGAAAGCCTGATCGGTGCCACAATTCAAACGACTTGGAATCTCACCAATGAAGCAGTTAATGTTATAAACACTTGTCTTGGTGCTTTATTGGGAGCGGGCTTTGGCTGGTGGTTGCGATTATGAGATACAGGCCAATGCTCTTGTCTATTGGATAAGCTATTACCCACTTTTGTCAAAAAATCTTCTTTCTATGACTCAGTTTCCCAACAATTTTGTTGCCGACAGATGGGTTGGTGCAATGGGTAAAACTTTTGATTTGCCAGTAGAATGTAAAGAACTCTTAAGTGGCGGCTATGGTGTCTCTCCCGTTAACATTGGCTGGCATTGCCCTGTGGTCTTTAGTGATCTATGTAGGTTTTTGGGAAGCGAGTCACCGTTTAGTTAATGGGGTCGTGGCTTGGGCCAACAAAGAAAATGCAGCCTTTAGTGAAATCACCCAAGCGGCGGCGGCTGTGGTCAGTTTACTACCCCCTTTGTTGGCAGGCTGGTTGTTATTTTTCCTACTCGTCAATACCTTAAGTTTATCTTGGGCGCTGACCCTAGGATTTATGACCGCTGTGGGTACCGGTATTTATCAATTAGGCCGCGTTAACGGACAGGAAGAACGCTCTCGCAAACCCTGAATTTCGTGATAGCCGATGAGTAAACAGGCTAAAGTGAGAACTATCCTCACCTGTTAGACCCATGACAATGCTCCCTTTTGTCAAATATCACGGCCTTGGTAACGACTTTATCCTCATTGATAATCGGGGAGCAGCGCAACCGATACTTAGCATGGAACAGGTGATTGCTGTATGTGACCGACGTTTTGGGATCGGTGCAGATGGGGTCATATTTTTGTTAACTCACCCTGAGCAAACGGGCGAGATGATCATTATCAACCGTGATGGTTCCGAAGCGCAGATGTGTGGCAATGGCGTACGGTGTCTGGCAGATTTTATGAAAAAACTGGATATTGCTGCGCGTGATGGCTTCTATCCACTACACACCAAAGCTGGATTGATTATTGCATCACAACCCCAAGCTGGTCAGGTACAAGTGGACATGGGACGGCCACGTTGGTTAGCTCAAGAAATTCCCACCACTATCACCACGGGTCACGTACTCAATGAACCCTTTAGCCTAGGTGACTTTGCCTGTCCAATCAGCTGTATCAGCATGGGCAATCCTCATGCCATCTTCTTTGTGGAACAGTGGCCTGAGATGTGGCAAGAACTCGGGGCAAAAATCGAACACGACGGGCGTTTTCCCGAACGCACCAATGTGCATTTTGTCAAAATTGAAGATGAACGTACCTTACATATCAAAGTTTGGGAACGCGGAGCCGGAGCTACACTTGCCTGTGGTACAGGGGCTTGCGCCGTTTTGGTAGCCGCAATTCTTACCGGACGTGCCAAATCTCCAGCCCAAGTCTGGCTACCCGGTGGTGTGTTAACGATTAGTTGGACAGGAGACACGGTCTTAATGACGGGACCTGCGACCGAAGTTTTTTGTGGTGAGTTAGTGATGTCTTAAACGGAAGACTCAATCGTGGCTAGTTTTGATAAAAAAGCCTGAGGCGGTTGGCTATAGGGCCAAGCAAAGGCATGACGAAAGGCATTTTCTTGGCAGATACGTAGCTGATGAAAATCAATTACATCGCGGGTGAGCAGGTTTTCGTACTCGAAGGGCAACCGCACATTATGGAGTCCAGCATTGTCGGTACAAATCGCCACATCAACTCCGGCCTCAAAACACCGCTGAAAAATTAGGCGCAACTGCTCCATATTTTGCAGAGTTCCGGTATGAAAGTAGGTCGTTGGACAAATCTCTAAACATTGCTGACGTTGTGCCAAAGTCGATAGTAACTCCGGGTAACGCAGCGGAATTTGAATGCCGTGACCAATCCGACTAATATACGGCAATAGTTGGGGATAGCAGCCTTCTTCGGTTTCATAGAGATGGGCTGTAGTTTTGAGGCCACAAGCTAGAGCATATTTATATAGTTCGACAAACTCAGCCATGCGTTCGCCATACAGGGAAGTGCCACCAGCTAAGTCAATGCCAGATACCAAACCATCCGAGTTAGCCGCTAGATCGACAATAGCGCGATTGACGCTGTAGGGTAATCGGGTATGAATACAAAGAATTTGGGTGGTGATAATCGGGTATTCAGTTTGTGTGGCAGCTTCTCCGACTACTTGCATAACTTCGCGCATTTGATAAATACGTTGGGTTTCCGATAAGTGCTCATTGGTGCGGTAATAGGGGGTATAGCGCAATTCGAGATAGGCTAGATTTTCAAAAACATAGGCACCACGAATCAAGTGATAAACAAAATAAGGTAAGGCAGCTAAAGTTTGTACGGATTCGACTAGGGTATGTAGTTCTAAATATTCTTCAAGAGTGGCGCGAGGACGGGTGTAATATTGCTCAAAATCTTCATAAACACTAAACTTTGCACCTAAAGCATGGTCTTGTCTGAGCAAATAGCGCCACAATACCCGGGGGACAACTGAACCGCCTAAATGACGGTGTAATTCGGCATGTAGAGCCATGGTTTTAGGTCTGAAAGTATCTCTACATCCTAACGGAAGGCTTCCAAAAAGTTAATAAAATTTCACAAAGACTCTGGTTTCTTCTTGAGTGCAGCAGGCATACCTTCACTTGGGGGTAATAACCGCCCTTGATCTAGGGTCACAATCGTATGACTCGTTTGCTTAATCAGGGCTTCATCATGACTGGTCACAATAATGCTGACCCCGGCTTGGTGTAGCTCATCCAAAATACCCAGGGTCATTTGCATGTTGCGCGCATCCAGATTACCCGTCGGCTCATCAGCTAGTAGTAGCAGTGGTGTATGGACAATGGCTCGGGCAATACCGACGCGTTGCTGTTCACCACCAGAGAGTTGATGGGGAAAGCAATCGGCTTTACTTTCTAGACCCACCAAACGCAGGGTAGGCCAAAGCCGACGACGAATCTCACCTTGACCATAGCCGAGGGTTTTGAGGACAAAGGATACGTTTTCTGCCACAGTGTGTTTGGGTAAAAGTTTGTAATCCTGAAAAACCACCCCGATCCGGCGACGCAGTTGGGCAAGTTGACGGCTGCTAAGGCTATTGACTGATTGATGATCGACCCAGACTTTGCCGGCTGTTGGCCTTTCTGCACCATAGAGGAGTTTTAGTAACGTAGACTTACCCGCCCCAGAAACTCCAGCAATCCACAAAAATTCACCGCGTTTCAGGGTTAGATTAATACCCTGTAAACCCATTGCACCATTAGTGTAAGTTTTGTAGACTTCCTCTAGTTTGACCAAGGGAGCCTTGGGATCAGGGGGTGGCGTAGTTTTGGAGAGGAGGCTAAACATCGGGATTCCTTGGAGTTACGAGAGGGGCTAGGTAACTAATTTTTGGCGGAGTACTTGCCAAGCAAATTGAGGTAAGGCCAACATTCGCCGCCAACGGTGGGGTTCTTGATACAAACGATAGAGCCACTCTAGGGAATGTTCCCGAAACCACCGGGGCGCACGCTCCTTAGTTCCAGCCCACACATCAAAACTACCGCCCACCCCAATCCACGTAGTCTGGGGCAAAAACTTGCGTCCGCGCTCGATCAGATATTCCTGCTTGGGTACGCCGAGTCCTACGAGGACGACAGCTGGCGCTAAATTTTGTAAGTGAGCAAAGATTTCTGGCTCATCGTCCCTTGTAAAATAGCCATCGCGATAGCCACTGATCGTGAGCTGAGCAAACTGCTGCTGCCACTGAGTTGCTACTTGGGCGCTTACGCCAGGTGCGGCTCCCAACAGATAGATGCCCTGATTTTTTGTCAAATGTGGTAGCAAATTTTCTACAAGTTCGATGCCCGGACAGCGTTCAATTTTTTGTCCTTCGAGACGCAAAGCCCAGACCACTCCGGCTCCATCGGGAATTACTAGGCCGGCTTGGCGAATCAATTTAGCCAGTGCCGGTTCGTGTTCGGCAAGCATCGCCATTTCAGCATTGAGGGTTACCACATGCAAGCCTTGGCCTTGGTGGATCTGCTCGACGAGCCAGTCTCCGTAGCCAGTAGATAGATGCAAGGGCAAGCCGAGGACGTGGGTTTGGGGAAGGACAGGCATGATTACTAAAGATATCATCCTCAGTGAGTAGCATTACATCTTGACAAGTATAAAAATCATGGTAAAAATTTTGATGACTAGACTTAGTGTCTCATTTTGCATTAATTAAAAGTTGACCACTAAATATAAAGATCGTATAGTTGGGAAACCAAGTTTTGAGGCAAGCGGTATGGTACGTGATTTAGAACGGGCACGCACGGATCAGACGTTTCCTACCAATGCTCCCTGTGCCAATCCCGTCTTTTTTCGCACCTACAGTCGGCGTATTAGTAGCGAATCTGCGGTGCCACGCCGGGAAACTTGGGCGGAGGTTTGTGCGCGCAGTCTGGGCGGTTTGAGTAAACTAGGTCAACTTACCCCCGAAGAACACGCGCTAGTCGAACGGATGCAACTTGAGCTTAAAGCCCTACCTTCTGGACGTTGGCTCTGGGTCGGTGGCACGAAATGGATGGAAAATCCTCAAAATTTCTCAGGTGGTTATAACTGCACCAGCACTAATGTAATTGATTGGCGATCTTTTGGCTTAATGATGGATTTGGCCATGATGGGCTGTGGTACAGGTGCTATTCTCGAAGCACGTTATATTGACCGCTTACCCGTGATTTGTAATCAGATTACTGTCGAGTTGGTGGGTCAAATTGGGACTACTCTGCCTGAATTACGCCAAGAACAAACCCGTATTACAACCAAGGGTAATACGGTTCGTCTACAGGTTGGCGATAGTCGTCAGGGTTGGGTTAGTTCTTATCAGACGATTCTTGAACTTTCTAGTGATCAAAACTTTGATGGCACTGTCAATATTGCCATTGATCTGAGTGATGTACGTCCAGCTGGCGAATCTCTCAAAGGCTTTGGCGGTGTGGCAAATCCCGTTAAGTTACCGGAACTTTATCAATGCTGTGCCAACATTTTAAATAAAGTTGTTGGTCGCAAACTAACATCGATTGAGTGCTGTTTGTTAATTGATCAAGCCGCTTCTTGTATTGTAGCGGGTAATATTCGTCGGTGTTTACCAGCAGGTGCTTTGGTACACACCGAAGCCGGACTAGTTCCCATCGAAAAGATTAGAATTGGTGATCGTGTTCTAACTAGTCAGGGTTTATATCCAGTAACTAATTTCTTTGCCCAAGGCGTTCAGTATTTGTGTGAAGTCATCACAGCACATGGCACATTTGAATGTACAGCTGATCACAAAGTTGCGGTACTTAGTACTGATCGTATCTCCTACCGCATGGTCAAAGCTAAAGACTTAACAGCATCTGAATGTCTAGTTTTTGTCCCCCAGGCTATCAGCGGAACCGCGACGGAGTTACCAGAAAGCAAAGTAACTTCTCTCACAGTGCCCGCTCTCACCAATGACGTAGCGTATTTCCTCGGCTATCTAGCTGCTCATAGTTGCATCACTGAAGATAGTTTACAGTTGTCCGTTAGTCCTGAGCATCATCAGATTGTTGATCGCTTAGTCAGTGCCATAGCGGCATTTGGTGTCGAGGTTCACACCTTCAGCCAATCTGACAGTTTTGATATCCAGGTCACCTCACAAGCGCTTGCTATTTATCTAGCTCGACTCACGAAACCCCAAGCCTCAGGGGTAGTTCCTGAGTGTATTTTGTTGGGGACGCAACGCATACGTCAAGCCTATCTAGCCGGATTAGCCACGACCCAGCCGCAAGCCTTGGCGGTTTCAGGTGAGCAAAAATTTCTCAAGCAAATTCAGGCTCTCTATGCGTCTTTAGGTATTGCCACACGTTTATCGGAAATATCAACGTCAGATCCACGGCAAGGTAAACTTTTGAGTGCCCATACAGCCAAAAATCCTTTAGCCGTACCTGCATCTCTAAACTCAAATTTTTCGGCTAGAGAATATAGCAAGGATGATCCTCAATTGCTGAGCTTGATTATGAATCAGCAACTTACTGAAACTGCTGAACTGATACCAGTTCGGGTTCAATCTATTAAATTTAATACCAGAAAAGCTGCAACCTACGATATCGAAGTAGCCTCCATTCATGAGTTTGTCTGTGAAGGGGTGCTGGTGTCCAACTCAGCTGGGATGCGTCAATTTTCTAGTGATGACACAATCGCAGCGACCGCCAAAGATAATCTCTGGGTTCAAGATGCTGAAGGTAACTGGCGGGTTGATGCCGAACGCGATGCCCTACGTATGGCTAATCATACCCATGTCTATCATCACAAACCCACCCTTGAAGAATGCATCAACGTTGTTAGAAAACAATACAACTCTGGCGAAGGGGCAATTCAGTGGGCAGGTGAGGCGGTAGCCCGTTCCAATCGAGATCTATTAGCTGACGACGCACGCAAAGCTGAATTTCTAACAGCCTATGACCAAGGAGAAGCCGCGTCTTGGTTAACCGCCAATTATCCCGATCTTTCCCCAGCTGAGCTAGAGCATCGCCTAGGACGTTTTGGACTTAATCCGTGCGGAGAAATTTTAGGAGCCGATTTCCATTGCAACTTAGCGGAAGTCCATCTCAATCAACTCAATCCTTTTGACTTTAAAGAACAGGAAGATGCTTTTAAGGCGGCAGGTTTGGCCGTTGCGGCGTTACTCAATCATCAATTTTCTGAATTGCGTTATCGTTATTCTCGAGCCGTTGACCCGATTGTGGGCGTTTCATTTACAGGATTGTTTGACTTTTTCGTCCATGCCTTTGGGGTTAATTGGTTGCGTTGGTGGGAGGCCGGTCGTCCGACAACGCCTGAGGGTCTTGAATTTCAGCAGCGTGAACGAGCTTATTTGACCACTTGGCGTGAAGCCGTCCATCGGGCAGTCGGCGAATATTGTCTGCGTCATGGTTTACGTCAACCCAATCGCTGTACAACCGTACAGCCCGCTGGTACCAAAAGTTTACTCACGGGTGCAGCTCCTGGTTGGCATCCTCCCAAAGCGCAACGCTATATTCGACGCATCACATTCGCCAAAAATGACCCTGTAGCGCTCGCTTGTTTGGACTTTGGGTATGCCGTAGTGCCATCTCAGGCCGATAAAGACGAAAGTGGCAAATTATTAGATGATCCTTTTGATACGCGGTGTACTGAGTGGCTCGTCGAAATCCCCGTCGAAGTTCCGTGGGCAAACTTGCTAGGTGCAGACCAAATTGAGCTAGAAAAATTTTCTGCCCTTGCCCAGTTCGATTTTTATCTCAATGTTCAAAGTGCCTACACCACGCACAATACTTCGGCGACGATTGAACTCCATGAAAATGAAATCGAAGCACTCGGACAACGCATTTATGAGGCAATTCGGGATAATGAAGGCTATGTCAGTGCCGCATTACTCGCCCGATTTGATGCTCCCTTCCCCCGCTTGCCCTTTGAAAAAATTGATAAAGCAACCCATGATCGCTTGTGTCAAGAGGTAGCCCAGCGCAAGTACACCGATGATTTTGCTGGTGCTGTCGTCAAATATGACCTAGGTCTGCTCGGTGTTGAAGGCCCAGCGGGATGTGATGCCATGGGGTGCTTGGTGCCTGAAGCCAAAAAACACAAATAACTAGGATGGCGGCGGGATTCAAACCCCGTAAGATTGAAAAGCTACGTCTATCCACTGCCATGCTTACGTCTCTCTTTCCTGCAACTGCGATCTTAGGTCAACCCCGTGCCAAATTAGCCTTACTACTTTTAGCGGTTGACCCTGGCTTAGGAGGCTTGGTGCTGTGGGGACGCAGGGGGAGTGGCAAATCAGTCCTTGCCCAAAGTTTGCGAACCCTGTTACCTAACATTGAAGTTGCCTGCGCCAGTTTTTGTAATGAGCTTCCTCTAGCTAACGAGGCGTCAAGACTGCGTCCGATCCCCTTCGTAACCGTGCCTTTAGGGGTAACCGAAGACCGTTTATTTGGCTCAGTGGATGTCGAGCAATCTCTGGTACAGGGGCGTTCGGTTTTCCAACCCGGCTTGTTAGCGGAGTGTCATCGGGGTGTTTTGCTAGTAGATGACCTTAATTTATTAGATACAGGTCTCGTGAGTAGCTTACTCAGTGTGCTCGGTGATGGGATCAATCGGGTGGAACGTGAGGGCTTGAGCATTGTGCATCCCTGTGTGACAACCCTGATTGCGACCTACAACCCAGATGAAGGTGAAGTCCGAGAACATCTCTTAGACCGCATTGCTTTGGTGTTGTCCGTAGATACACCCTTAGCATTAACTGACCGGGTCGAAGCCGTAGACCGGGTGCGCGAATTTCGGGGAGACAACGAAAAATTTAGCCAAGCCTATGAAGCAGACCTAACTAATCTGCAACTACAAATTCTCTTAGCGCGCGAACGGTTACCTGATCTAGAACTCACCCCGACTCAGCTGGAATATCTGGTCACCGAGGCGTTACGCGGTGGTGTCGAAGGTCATCGCGGCGAATTATTTGCCCGAAGACTCGCTCTGGCACATTGCGCACTATGTGGACGTGAGCAAGTGAATAGCGAAGATCTACGACTAGCAGTCGAGCTTGTGTTGCTACCGCGCGCGCGCTATGCCCCGCCGCCTGACGAAGATACGGCACCGCCACCTCCCCCGCCGCCACCGCCGCCTGCTCCTTCTCAGCAACCCCAGGATCAAAGCGGCGATGAAGAAAATAACGAGGAACAACCCGCTCCCGAAAATGACACGGCGGATATTCCTGAGGAATTTGTTTTTGATGCCGAAGGCGTGATTCTTGATCCTGAACTGGTGCAATTTAGCCAAAGTAGCCGTCAGCGTGGTCGTAGTGGCAGTCGCAGTAAGATTTTCTCCGAGGATCGCGGGCGCTATGTGCGTCCCCTGTTGCCCCGTGGCCCTATCCAACGCGTCGCCGTTGATGCCACTTTGCGCGCAGCCGCCCCTTTCCAAAAAAGCCGTCGCTTGAGCCAGCCAGAACGTACGGTAATTGTCAAAAAACAGGATTTACGGGCTAAACAACTTGTCCGTAAAGCGGGTTCCTTGATTATTTTTGTGGTCGATGCCTCAGGCTCGATGGCACTCAATCGGATGCGTTCGGCCAAAGGAGCGGTCTTACGCCTCTTGACCGAAGCCTACCAAAATCGAGACCAGATCGCTTTGATTCCCTTTCAGGGAGAGCAAGCCCAAGTTTTGTTACCACCGACGCGTTCGATTGCTCTAGCGAAACGCAGGATGGAATCTCTGCCCTGTGGTGGCGGCTCGCCGCTAGCCCATGCCCTCAATTTGGCTTCTCAGATGGGTCTCAATGCCCAAAAAGGGGGAGAGATTAGCCAAGTCGTCGTCGTTGCTATTACTGACGGACGGGGCAACATTCCCTTAGCACGTTCCTTAGGCGAAACCCCTGAAGATAAGCCTGACCTGAAGGCCGAATTGCTCGCCTTAGCTGCTCGTTTTCCCGAACTCGGCCTCAAATTACTCCTGATTGATACGGAGTCGCGCTTTGTCAGTACCGGATTTGCCAAGGAGTTAGCCCAGCGGGCGGGCGGGCGTTATTTTTATCTGCCCCGCGCTGATGACCGGACTTTGGCACTCAAAACTCGGGAGATGATTGACAGCCTCTAAGGAATAACATTTAGCTAGCTGAAGGGTATAGTGGATCCGGAAAACTGGACAGCTAGTTAAGCGAGTCTCCTGCTCCGTAAACTGGACACCAACAGGAGCAATGAGATGAAAGAGACCCGCAAAAAACACAGCTCAGCGTTTAAGGCCAAGGTT
>JBBRQP010000010.1:0-61264 GCA_038226175.1 Gloeobacterales cyanobacterium | reverse complement strand
TAGCTAGCAGATCTTGTCTTTCTGGTTCAGACAGCTGGACAACGTATTTTTTCTGCACGGGTACCCCTGTGGCTGTATTCGGTATACCCTCATTTTTCCTCATTTTTTATTCGTCAACCTACTTGTGGCTGCCTACTAGTACAACTCGTACTTAAGTAATGTGCAGGGAATTGTACCGTTATAGACGGCAAAACGTTTCGCTGTGCGCAGACCAATCTGTTTGGCTAAGTCCTTATTACCCGTCAGCACAAAGGCCGTCCAGCCCTTAAATCGTTGTTTTAAAATATCGCCAAGACTACGATAGAAATCCCCTAATTCGGCGGTGCTACCCAGTCTTTGCCCGTAGGGCGGATTACAAATTAGTACCCCCTGATCTGTGGGTGCTTCGAGGTCATGTAGATCTATCGTACTAAAAGTAATCTGTTGACTCAGGCCAGCGCGCTGCGCATTATGACAGGCTTGTTCAATGAGATCCGCATCTTGATCACTGCCCCAGATCGGCGCTGCAAGGGTGGTCAATTCGCGCTCATGGGCTTCCTGAAAAAGTTCTTCCCAGAGCGTACTATCAAAATCTAACCAATGCTGAAAGCCAAAATCGCGCCGAAAGAGACCCGGAGCGATATCAAGGGCTTGCAGCCCTGCCTCTAGCGGTAACGTACCAGACCCACACAATGGATCGAGTAGCGGGGTTTGAGCTTGCCACCCTGCCATCAACAAGAGTGCCGCTGCGAGGGTTTCTTTGAGTGGGGCTAAGCCAACTTCGGGGCGATAACCACGCCGATGTAGACTACCGCCAGA
The DNA here is from genome assembly GCA_038226175.1 of Gloeobacterales cyanobacterium. GTDB lineage: Bacteria > Cyanobacteriota > Cyanobacteriia > Gloeobacterales > Anthocerotibacteraceae > JBBRQP01. Next base: position 60,466 of record JBBRQP010000010.1, on the reverse strand, counting down.
ACTATCCAAACTCAAAACCGCCGTATCGCCCTCTAAATGCAAATTCAGCAAAATATCGGGTTCTTCGGCATTGACACTCGACCGCTCGCCCGAATAGTGCCTCTGTTGGTCAACAATCGCGTTTTTGACCTGAAGGGCGGTGAAATGCGTGTGATTTAACTGGCTATTACTGCCAGTGCAGACTACCGCTAAGGTTTGAGCCGGGGTCACATACTCGCGCCAATCTAGGCGTTGCACTTCACGATACAGCTGTTGGGCATCGCAGCAGGCAAATGTCCGTAAAGGTACTAACACTCGAAAAATTGTGCGTGACCACAAATTTACCTGATATAGAAGTCGCTGATCGCCCTCAAAATAGACCCCACAAAAGTCTGGTTTGACCTGTTGTGCGCCCAAAGTGATCAGTTCTTGGGCGGCAACAGTTTCTAACCCTCGTGCCACCGTAGCGAAATAATGCGTCATAATTTTCACTGTACATCAGATGCCTCTTATCCCTGGCTGTGAGCAGTCTTTTGCTCAAGGAACAAGGCTGTTTTTGACCCTGACAGTGCCATCACTCTGGCAGGTTGCCGTGAGGATCACAATTCTTAACTTCTTTGTGGTTGACCCGTGATTTTGAGGTGTGATAACAGAGTGTATAGTGCGTTTGTTTATTTACAGCGTGCCTGACCTCCCTCTGCAAGTTAGGAGTTAAAACACCGATGAGCGCTATTAGCAAAGCCATTCTTAATGCGGATGCCGAAGCCCGCTACTTGAGTCCTGGTGAATTAGATGTGGTTCGTAGCTACTTGGCTTCTGGCGAACGGCGTGTTCGCGTAGCCCGGGTACTTTCCGACAATTCTCTTAAAATCGTCAAAGGCGGCGGCGATCAAATGTTCCAAAAACGCCCCGACCTCGTTGCCCCCGGTGGTAATGCCTACGGTGAAGTGATGACCGCCAAATGTTTGCGGGACTTGGACTACTTTTTGCGCTTGGTGACCTACGGCGTTTTGGCCGGTGATACCTCGCCCATTGACGAAATCGGTCTGATTGGCATCAAAGAAACCTATAGTTTGCTCGAAACCCCTATTCCTGGCGTTATTGATGGGATCAAATCCATGAAGTCCGTAGCCACAGGTCTGATGAGCGGTGAAGATGCAGCCGAAGCCAGTTTTTACTTTGACTACGTTGTCAGTGCAATGTCCTAATTTATTCCACACGAAGGAGTTTACGTCATGATTGATGCCGTTACCCGCGTGATCAACCGTACCGACCTCGAAGGCCGTTATTGTACTGGTTCTGATCTCGACGAAATTACCCAGTTTTTCCGTAGCGGTGACTTGCGCCTCAAGGCCGCTGCTACCATCTCAGCTAATGCCGTTGAAATTTTGCGCGGTGCCGCAGCTAGCTTGTTCTCCGAGCAGCCTGACTTGTTGCGTCCGGGCGGATATACCTACACCTCCCGTCGTTATGCAGCTTGCATCCGCGATATGGAATATTTTCTGCGCTACGCCACTTATGCCATGGTCGCTGGTGATACCTCAGTGCTAGATGAGCGCGTCCTCAATGGTTTGCGGGAAACCTATAACTCCTTGGGCGTGCCCATTCCTTCCACCGTGTCTGGGGTAATGGCGATGAAAAATGTGGTAGCAGGTCTGGTTGGTGCCGATGCCGGTGCCGAAATGGGCAAGTACTTTGACCATATCGCCAAAGGCTTGGGCTAAGTGCTCGGGTGTTTTAACGCCTGATCTAGATCAGGTTTATCGGATAGGCCCTAAGCTCTGGTTTAGGGTCTTTTTTGTGATCAAAAACTTTTGTTAGAATGAGTTTAGTAGAGGGAGCGCGTCATGGGATTTTTTGAATCACCTGTTGTACAGGATGAAGCCCGTCGTTTTATGAGTGATTACCAAAACTTGACTGCTCTCGGCGGTAACTACGGTAAATTTGACCGGGTTGGTAAAGAAAAATATATTGAACAAATGGAAGAACTATTAGACCGCTATTCAATTTTTACAAAACGCATGGAACTCTCAGAAGATTTTATGGCGCAGATGGCCTTCAAGGATTTTCAGCAACAACTGGCTGGTTTTGGGGTGGAGCCGACGCAAATGTTTCAACAAATGCGGCAACGGCTTCAACAAATGAAGCAGGAAATTAAATGAAAGCACAGCAACGCTGGACACGGGGTCAACGGACAGTTTTAGAAGCTCTAGAAGGTAAAGACTATCTACTTTCAGCCCAAGAAATATATTCTCAACTCCGAGAAACACCCCAAGAAGTTGGCTTGGCGACCGTCTATCGTGCGCTTGAGTTGCTAGTTACGCAAGATAAGATTCAAGCGATTAGTTTGGGTGAGGGGGATCAACAAACTTACTATCAGCTTAAAAGTAATAGTGCCCATGGTAGTCATCATTTGGTGTGCACCTCCTGCAAAAAAATTATTGCGCTACCCCAATGTCCGGTAGGTGAGCTTGAGCATCAGTTATCCCAGCAACACCACTTTGTTATTGACTATCATGTGCTAAACTTCTTTGGTTCCTGCCGTACCTGCGCTGCGAGTTCTTGAGCAAAATGACCCAGACGCTTCTCTACGAAGGCAAAGCCAAACTTGTGTACCAGACCGAAGAACCGGGAATTTTACTGGCCTTCTTCAAGGATGATGCCACTGCTTTTAATGCCCAAAAAAAAGGCACGATTACGCGCAAAGGGGAAGTCAATGCCCAAGTATCAGCCCATTTATTTCGCTTATTGAGTACGGCTGGGGTTATCAATCATTTTGTCGATCAGCCCACACCCAATACGTTACGGGTACGCCAGTTGCGCATGATTCCTCTAGAGGTGGTAGTGCGTAATGTGACGGCGGGTTCGTTGTGTACGCGCTTGGGTTTACCGCGAGGGCAGGTACTAGCCCAGCCCCTAGTCGAGTTTTTTTATAAGCAAGACGCGCTAGGCGACCCCTTGCTCAATGATGACCATATTGCATTATTAGACCTAGCAACCCCTGCTGTTTTGATAGCAATGCGTAGGGCAGCCTTACGGGTTAATCAGGTTCTTACTGAGTTTTATGAGCAGTGTGGTATTCGTTTAATTGATTTTAAATTGGAATATGGCTGGGATAATACGCAAACTCTGACCCTAGGGGATGAATTGAGTCCAGATAATTGTCGGCTATGGGATGTCATAGATGACCGGGTTTTAGACAAAGACCGTTTCCGCCTCGATCTAGGGGATGTTGATGCCTCCTATCAAGAAATCTTACGGCGGGTACTCCTGTGATGCGTGAATATTCGTCCCCAGAGCTGGCTGCTTTGCAACAGGACGTTAAAGACCTTGTCGTAGCCCGCCAAGGTGACCTACGACAGCTCCTCGAACTACTGCATTGCCTCGAAGATGCTTACATTTTTATCCGTGAAGGCGCTTATTTAGAAGCTCTGCCCCAAACCCGTAATGAGCTATATAAAACCCTCCGTGAAATGGCTGAGAGCGACACGCGCACGACGCTCCCTCGTCCCCAGATTCAGATGCTACTAGAACTATTTCAACGCTCTGAAGATACGGCTCGAGTAGCGCGGTTACAAGAGCTTGTCGATCCCTAGTAAGGCGGTAAGTCTAAAGATATTTTGCCCAGGTGCAAATGCGAGCAACAACTTCATCAATGGTGAGCTTGTCGGTAGTGAGTACCAGGGCATCGGGAGCTTGGATCAAAGGGGCTGTAGCACGGGTCGAGTCCAAAAAATCGCGCTTTTCAATATGTTCTTTCAGTACAGTCAGCTCAGGCGGGGTTTCACCTCTTTGGATAAAGTCCTGATAGCGGCGGCGGGCGCGTTCTTCGGGACTGGCGGTCAAAAAGATTTTGAGTTCGGCCTGCGGAAAAACATGGGTACCGATGTCGCGGCCTTCCATGACGATACCTCCACCCTGACCAAGTTGTTGCTGCTTGTGGACGAGGGTCTGGCGAACGCCTGGCACAGCTGCGACTAAAGAAACTTGGGCGCTAACTTGGAGGGAGCGAATTTCAGGGGTGACTTCGATGCCATCGACCCAAACGCGGGTCTGAGGCAAATCTGCAGTAGTACTTGTTTCGAGCTTGAGGTCTAGATGCTGGGCCAACAAGGTGAGGCGTTCGGGCGTCAACGATAACTGACGGTCAAGCGCGGCCCAGGTGACCGCGCGATATAAAGCCCCAGTATCAAGATGGGTAAAGCCCAGTTTTTGAGCTGTGGCTTGGGCAACCGTAGATTTACCCGCTCCCGCTGGGCCATCTATAGCAATGATGGGAGCTGTTTGTTGGGTCAGACGCACCGCATCAATAAGACGGGTATTCCCCAAACGCACTGCTACAGCGAGTAAGGTCGGGTCGTTAATTATAGTGACTGGCTGAAGCGTAAAAGGATCAACTAATTCGGCGTACTCTAAGGTAAGGCCAGGGATTTTTTGCAGTTGCGCAATCAAATTATGACGAAGGAGCGTACTATCAGTTTCACCCGCCAAAAATAGTTCCTTGAGCTGACGCATCGCAGCGTAAATTTTGGGAGCTTCACGGCGTTGCTCTTCACTAAGATAACGGTTGCGTGAACTAAGAGCTAAGCCATCAAAATCACGCAGAGTAGCGCAAGGAATAATTCCGACAGGCAAATATAAGTCCCGGATCACCCGTTGTAAAATAACTAGTTGTTGGGCATCTTTTTGACCAAAATAACAACGCTGAGGCCGGATAAGATTGAGTAATTGTAAGACTACCGTTGCGACTCCCGTAAAGTGACCGGGACGTGATAGGCCACAGAGACTATTAGTCAAATTTGTATTAGGAACAACACGCGTGGCTCCCGTCAACTGCTGAGGTGCAAAAACCACATCAACTTGCGCTTCTTGACAAAGATTCATATCGTCAGCTAAAGAACGCGGGTAACGATTAAAGTCTTCTTGAGGCCCAAACTGTAGTGGATTGACATAAATACTGGTAATGACGGTTGCACATTCGCGACGGGCTCGGGCTAAGAGGCTGTAGTGTCCACGGTGTAAGGCACCCATGGTTGGTACCAGACCCATCGGCTGTGGCAGGGTTGCCAAAACCTGTAGACCGTGAGGCTGGGTGATTAACTGAGGAAAATTAGCCATGTACCATCCACAAAAAATTAACCACTATTGATCGTAACAAACCAATCTCCTGCAAATCGATAGGCAGGAAAGGCACTATTTTCTAAAATCTTGCCCCGGATCTGATAAACCCCGTCATGGGAAGGGTTGAGCACCTCATCAAGGTGAATTTCCAGGATTTCACCGCGAGGAATTGGTTTGGCAAACTGGATCGTCAAAGCCCGTGCACTTTTATCTAAGTCAACTAGTTGGGGCGTGTAGGTGATACCCGAATCTTTGCCCTTGGCGGACACTTGACTAGGGTCAATCTTGCCATCAAAATCTGTGTAATACAGGATCTGAACGCTCATAGTCGAAAAAGCTAACGTGGGCAAAATCAAAGTATAGCGGTCACGGACATTAGGCGTACCTTCCTGGATATTGTAGGCCAACGTCTTGCTATTATCGCCGCCTAGGAGTAATCCTTGGGCCTGAACAGGTGTGAGTACCAACCCAAAACTCACGAGACTAGCTATCAACCATTTCATCGCGCACCTGCCAGAGCTGCTTTTTTGATAGGGACAGCTTCTTCGACGGGTGCACTGAGGGCTTGTTCTAAGGGGGCATGCCCTAGGCGCTCTTCGAGCAAGTCAATCACCGTCCGCCCAAAGTCGTTGGGGTTGCGTTGCCAAGCTTGCAGACAAATTTCTCCGAAAAAAGATCCCAGTGGTTCTGGGTTCCACAGTAGTTTTAAGGCCGTCCAGGGCAACATTTCCATCGGATCATAGTCAGGGTTGAGAATGCCATTTTTGAGAGCATAGGTTTCGAGCCCAGTATGGGGTTGCAAACCAATGAAAAAGATCGAAGGATCGACCTGCTCACGCCCGAAAATCGCTTCGAGTTCGCGATGATAAGCAATCGTTTCGCGGATCGTATCGTGGGTTTCGCCAATCACATTAAAAGAATAATTGACAGAAACCAAGTCTTTGTAACCCGCTGCTCGCAGGCCACGACAGTTTTCGAGGACAACCTTGAGATTGTAGCCGAGGCGCATTTTACGCACTAGTTTTTGTGAACCCGAAGTAATACCAATCTCGAAATAATTCATCCCAGTTTCGACCATTAGTCTGGCAACTTCGGGGGTTACATTATCGGTACGAATATAGGCTGCCCAGTGAATGTCTTGCATCCCAGAAAGTTTAATTTTTTCGAGTAAGTCAATACATCCTGGGATATACATTTTAGAAGGAATAAATTGAGCATCGGTAAACCAGAAGTTACGCACCCCCCGGTCATAAAGTTGGCGCATTTCTTTGACAATTTCATCGCTGTCATTGACCTGTACCCGTTTACCTTCAACTACGGTATAAACGCAGTAAATGCAGTTGTGAGGACAGCCGCGCTTGGTTTGGACACCGATATAAAAGTCACCACCCAAGTAATAACTGATTTCGGGTAAAACGGTCTCGATGTAGTCATAGTCAACGGCAGTTTTGATAAACTCTAAGGGTTTCTCGTCAATCAAATGAGGACGTGGTTTTTCACCAGCAACATAACAGCGTTCGTGAGCTAAGTCTTCGCGACGGATAATTTTTTCGAGTAGCAGTTGTCCATCACCTACGGAAATAATCGTACCCCGAGGTACCTGAGGACCCAATTGTTCATAAAATACGCTAACGGCTCCACCACCCAAAAGCATTCGACACCGGGGTGTATATTGCCGTGCTTTCTCAAAACCTAAGCGAATTAACCCCAAATTGCGCCACAGTTCGGTATAGTAGTCCACAGTCAAGCGCAAACCACCCACAGCAGCTCGGGCTTTGACGGCGGGATTAGGCGAATAGAAAAACTCAAAAGCATTTTGTAAAGGGTTCCCGGCGCGTCCTCCGACGGGTGCATAAACCTGAATATCGCGCCAAGAAAAACACAACAGTGTCGGCTGAAATTCATCAATTATTGAGGAAAGGGCTTGGTTATAATCGAGCGGTGGCACGGTTCCGAGGTCAAAGATCCGCTGCTCGAGCTGCGGGAATTGCTTATGTACATGGTCAGCCAAATAGACAACCCCAATGGGAAAAATCGGGTTACAGGGCAAACGCACATAAAGAATCCGTTCCGCAGTAGTCATGGCAACCTAATGTAAAGAGGTCTTTATATTCAAGCGTAGCACCTGTGTCGGGTAGCGGAAATAGTTGTGGGTAACAACGTCTGTGCTCTCGTAAACTAAGGGGTCTTGAGAGATAAATCTCTGAAGTCTAGGAGAATAATAGTGAACATGGAAATAAATGAGTCCATTGCCGTCATCCTGCTAACCTGCAAATGTCCAAGTATTCGTACTATTACCACCTGTTTTGATAACTTTGCCAAAAAGTGCACACACATACTCTGTATTGATTATGTTGGAAGCATATATTGTTCTTTAAACGATTCTATGATTTGCCAATTAATATCTCTACTATAGTCAAGATTTTTGCTAGCAGAGGGCTGATCTGTGAGCAAAATATCCATTGCTGATAGAATACCAAAATATGCATCACGTCGATTACATGCATGGTCATCCTCAAATTCTTTAAGTAATAATTCAGCTATTAACCTACTTTTGTTTTTATCTTTTACATCGGGTAAAACTTCACCTATTCCTGTAAAAGCAGTCCCCTGCACTACGGTTGATGGGTCATATTGAGCTTGATAGATACCAATATCTACATGGTCTACCAACCGAAATCTGTTTAGCAAAGCAGAAGTTGCCATCCATCTGACTATCTCAGTCTCATGATTTACACATTTTGCAATCTCTGGAGCTAAAGAAAACAGAGCACAGTCAGTTGCAAGAGAAATTGCTGAGAAGGGATTATCGCTCAGAATCATTTGCCGAAGCAAGCCTATTGATTTTCTAGATAATCGTCCATTGATTTCCAATTCCTCCCTAATTACTTCTAAATTCATTATCTAAATCCTCGGTACGTATTTTTCACTCAAGTCTAGCAATTTACTTGCTGCTGAAAGCTCATTTTCAAGTCTGATACGTTGAATATACGATAATGATGAATTGCCAAGTTGTCTATTGATGGAGTTTATTGGGTTTAATAATCCTCTCTGAGATTATCTAACTTTTGGACATGGCATACTGAGATCAGTACTTTGCAGGAAATTTCATGTCAGTGCGTCCTGCTATTCAAGCCATGTTGCCCCTACTATCCCTGTGGCGCAGACAAATTCATCAATACCCTGAGTTGGGCTTTAGGGAACATTTGACCCAGCGACTCGTGCTCGATCGGTTGCAGCAGTGGGGCTGGCAAGTACACGCTCCTATTGCCAAAACCGGAGTCGTCGCCGTATTACCCGGATGCTCAGAACGAACCTTAGCCTTTCGGGCTGACATGGACGCCCTGGCTATGGAAGAACGTAATCCCGTGAGCTACCGTTCCCAACATCCCGGCATCATGCACGCCTGTGGTCATGACGGACACACTGCAATTTTGTTGGGTTTAGCCAAATTATTCGCCGAACATCCCCCCGATGGCACGATCAAACTGTTATTTCAACCCGCCGAAGAAGGTTTGGGCGGAGCTATCCCGATGATCGAGCAGGGCGCGCTCGAAAATCCTGCACCAGAAGCAATTATTGGTTTACATCTTTGGAATAATTTACCCTTTGGTCAAGTCGGCGTTCAAGCCGGCCCGACTATGGGTAATGCCGACCAGTTTAAGGCTGTGATCTTGGGTAAAGGCGGGCATGGGGCGATGCCACAACAGATTGTTGATGCCGTAGTCGTGGCTGCGCAAGTCGTGGTAGCGTTGCAAACCATAGTAAGCCGTAATGTTAATCCTCTAGATGCTGCGGTAATTACCGTGGGACGCTTCCAAGCTGGCACAGCCTTTAATGTGATTGCCCCGAGTGCCGAACTCGAAGGAACCGTGCGTTGTTTTACGCCACAGCTTGCTGAATTGTTGCCCCGCCGCTTAGAAGAAGTAATAAAAGGGGTTTGTCAAGCCATGGGCGCAGAGTATCACTTTGAGTACAACCGCCATTATCCAGCTGTAATCAACGACCCGCACATCGCAGCCTTGGTGCAATCAGCGGCGAGCTATGTTCTAGGAGATCAAAAATTTGTGGTGGGTGAACAAACCTTGGGCGGCGAAGATATGGCCTTTTATTTGCAAAAGATCCCTGGCTGCTACTTCTTTTTAGGTTCTGCTAATGCCGAGTTGGGACTAGATAAACCCCATCATCATCCTTGTTTCGATTTTGATGAACGCGCCTTGGGGGTAGGCGTAGAAATTTTTGCCCGCTGTGCCGAAGAATTTTTTACCTGAGCCGAGAGAACGCAATTTCTTGGGCGGCTTGGGTCTGCTGGAGGAGTTGATCCCGAGGTGTCTGGGCTGTATTGCTCAGATCAGGAACTAGACTACGGGCTTGGAGGGTCATGTGCAGCTGAAGCTCTGCTACATAGGTGCCCATAGTGTTGTCGTTGGCTGGGTAAGAGAAGGGTGCAGGCATGGAGTAACCGAAACTTCACACCTCATAAAGTAACATAAAGATTAAGCATGATCCTTGTTTTTGATGCTAAGAAAGATTACGTTCTTTGCAATCATCCGTAACATAAACTGGAAGTTGTTTTGTAAGCTTAATACTATTCAGGAAACCTCCTAAATTTTTGTTACGTAATTAGCGATAATCTACGCAGTTTTCGCCACAATTATTTACATCTTACCCCAATTTAAGTGCTTTCAAGTTCGTAAATAGCACCCTAGCTGAGAAATCATAAATACATGTAACAACTATTGATGTATCTTAAACTCGACTAGGTTGTGTGGTTTGAAGGTAGCTTAAATCTGCGGTTATCTTGACAGTATGCGTTGAGCAAGAAGTGACATGGCTGAAGAAAAACGCCTAGCAGATTTGACAGCTTTATTGACCGGTAGTAACCAAATCGGACAAGTGCGTGCGGCTTTAGATCTAGTACATCTTAATACCCCCGCAGCCCATCAGGTTTTGGTTTCTGCCCTGAGCAATGCCTCAGAACACTCGCGCGCCTGTGCGGCTATGGCGCTAGGGCGGCTGCAATGGGTCGGGGCAGCTCCGAGTTTAGGACGCGTACTCAAAGGTAATACTCTCGGATTGTTCAAAGATGTTTCTCCTGAAGTCCGGCAAACCGCGGCCTTTGCTCTAGGTCGCATCGGCGGTGATGCTGCTATTAAGAGTTTACAAAAAGCCTACCAACGAGATGAAGCCGAAACAGTTCGTCATGAAGCGGCTCAGGCTCTCGGAAAATTAGGCATGCCTTGTTGATCTGAGATGCAGTTCAGCAAAATCTTAAGCAAATGTGGACAGTGCTAGGTTGCTCTGGCGCAAATACAAGTATGTGTAGTAAGATTAAGTTTGGCGAGTTAAAAATCTTAACTTTTTTCTTGCCCGGTCTTAAGGGGTCATGCGTGGGAAACCTTTGAGGCTGTCTGCTGATGAAGCAGTTTCCAGACACCTCAGAGGGAAAAAATGACACGTTCTTTTCAAGATTTAGGTCTCAGCGACACGCTTGTCGCCACGATTACCGCTTTAGGATTTACCCAACCGACACCGATTCAAGAAACTGCGATTCCTCATTTACTAGAGGGACGTGACGTAATCGGCTGTGCGCGCACTGGAACTGGTAAGACAGCTGCTTATACTTTACCTTTACTACAACATATTGATCCTCAACTACAAGAAGTTCAACTACTGGTTTTGACCCCGACTCGAGAATTAGCTGTACAGGTCGCCGAAGCCGTTCACAGTTTTACGAAAGGTTCCGAAATTCAAGTTTTACCTGTCTATGGTGGTCAGCCGATCGACAAACAGACCCGTCGCCTCCACAAAGGGGTACAAGTTGTGATCGGGACGCCGGGTCGGTTATTGGATCATTTAGAGCGCGGCGCCTTGCGCCTTAAGCATCTCAAAGCCTTAGTTCTAGATGAATGCGATGAGATGTTGGATATGGGTTTTGTCGAAGATGTTACCAAACTGATTGAAGCGACACCCAAACAGCGTCAAACCGCTTTCTTCTCGGCGACCTTAGCTCCAGGGGTTCAAAATCTGAGCAAACGCTACTTGACTAATCCCATCAAAGTGGTGATGGAAGCAGCGGACGAAACCGAAAAACCCAATGAAATTGACCAACGTGCCTGTGTCGTCAGTAGCCGTCGTCAAAAAACTCAGGTTCTTGTGCGCTTTCTCGAAATTGAAGCTCCCACAGCGGTTCTAATTTTTACGCGGACTAAGCAAGGCGCAGATCAGCTCTCTCAAGAATTGGCTGAATATGGCTATAGCGCTGATGTCTATCATGGCGACTTAACTCAAAATGCCCGCGAAACCGTAATTCGTAAGTTCCGTAAACGTGGTCTAGATTTACTCGTTGCCACTGACGTAGCAGCTCGGGGTTTGGATATTGAGCAAATTACCCACGTCTTCAACTACGACGCGCCACCTGCTGCCCAAACCTATGTTCACCGCATCGGACGAACTGGGCGTGCTGGACGTCAAGGGGTTGCGATCACCCTTGTCGATGCTCTAGAACGCCGCAATATTCGCCTTTACGAAAAAGCTGTCGGCAAACCAATTCCTTTTGTTTCAGCACCGACGGTCAAGGATGTCCAAAATGCCCAACGTCTGCGCTTAGAAACCCAACTACGGGAAGTCTTGGCAGACTCCGAAATCAAAAGTGATGATCATCAAGACCTCGTTGAGCGTTTAGCCCAAGAGTTTGATCCCCTGGCGATTGCCCGCGCTACCTTGAGTTTATTGCCCGTGGCACCTACTCCTGGGGGTGACATCCGCGATAGCAGCCCTAGTCGTGACCGTGACCGGGGAGACCGTGACTTTCGTTCGGGTTCATCTTCCGGCGAAGCCATTTCTGCACCACGTCGTGAAAAGCGTACTGACCCGATGACCCGTTTTTATCTGGATGCGGGTCGTGATGCGGGTTTACGTCCGGGTGACATCGTCGGTGCGATTGCTAATGAGACCGGGATCTCTGGGCGGACGATTGGCGCCATTGAAATTCTTGATGGCTGGTCATTTGTCGAAGTTCGTGAACAGGATGCAGGACTGCTTGAGAAGCTACACCAAACGACGCTGCGCGGCAAACCCGTTACCTTCACGCTTGAGCCCCCGAATGCCTTACCCTCTGCTAGTGTAGGTAAGCGACGTTCTCCCGTTCGCGAGTAGTTCCGAGTTCCTCCATGACGCTACCGTTATATGTGGCCTTAATCTGGCATCAACACCAGCCGATGTATAAAAGCGCGCTCACAGGGCAATATCTCATGCCTTGGGTGCGCTTGCATGGCATCAAAGATTATTTGGATCTAATCGTCTTGCTAGAGCGGTATCCTAAGCTGCACCAGACCGTTAATCTCGTCCCTTCCTTGATTCAGCAGATCGAAGAGACGGCTAAGGGTGAAGCTATTGATCCTTGGCTTGAGTGTCTGCTGAGTGAGACTTTAACGGAAGATCAAAAAGTTTTTGTGGTGCAGCGGTTTTTTGATGCCACCTGGGAACAGATGATCCGTCCTCATCCGCGTTATGGCGAGCTGTTGGACTTACGCGAGACCAAAGGCTTAAGCTGGTGTCTCGATAACTGGACAGACCAAGATTTTTCTGACCTGATGGCTTGGTATAACCTGTGCTGGTTTGACCCGATTTTTCAGGCCGAGGATATACAAATTAAGCGCTGGATCAAAAAAGGTAAAAACTTTAGTTATGCTGACCGGGTTGATATTTATGCCAAACAGAAGACGATCTTGGGCAAGATTATCCCCAAGCATCGCCAACTCCAAGAAAGCGGACAACTAGAAGTCACAACTACGCCGTATACCCATCCCATTTTGCCCCTGCTGACTGATACGGATTCAGCGCGGGTAGCCTGCCCGCATTTACGCTTACCCGAACATGCCTTCCACTGGCCTGAAGATGTCGATGTGCATCTCGAACGCGCACAAGATCTGTATAAAAAACGCTTCAAAGTTCCAGCACGCGGACTTTGGCCTTCGGAACAGTCGGTTAGCCCTGAGATTATCCCAGCAGTCTTACGCCAAGGCTTCCAATGGATGATCAGTGACGAGGGTATTTTAGGCCGAACCTTAGGTATTCACTGGGAACGGGATATGTATGGTCATGTCCAGCAAGCCGAGCAACTCTATCAGCCCTACCGCGTAATTGCTCCAGAAGGCGAGATCACGATGATCTTTCGGGATCATCGTCTTTCCGACCTGATTGGGTTTCGCTACAGCACGATGGATCCTGAAGAGGCCGCTCAGGATTTTATTGAACAACTTGAGGCTATCCAGCGCCGTCTGGTAGATCAAAAAACAACCAATCATCCACACTTGGTGACGATTGCCCTGGATGGCGAAAACTGCTGGGAATTTTATGAAAAAGACGGCTTGCCCTTTTTACAAGCTTTTTATCAGCTGTTCTCCGATCATCCGTTCCTCAAAATGGTCACAGTATCTGAATATTTAGAGGAATTTCCCCCCCGCCAAAATTTCTCTTCAGACCGTTTACTCAGTGGCTCATGGATCAATAGTGATTTCACGATCTGGATTGGCGACCCAATTAAAAATAAAGCCTGGAGCTTACTCGCAACTGCGCGCCAAAAGATTGCCAATCATCCCAATCCGCCTCAAGCCGCCTATGAAGCACTTTGGGCCGCTGAGGGCTCTGATTGGTTTTGGTGGTTTGGTAAGCCGCATTCTTCTCATCATGATTATTTGTTTGATCAGCTATTTCGTGAACACCTACAAGGTATTTATACGGCACTCGGGCAAACTGCTCCCCAAGCCCTCTATAGCCCGCTCGAGCCACCTCATGTCCTGTACAAACAGATGCCCACACCAAACTTGGATGGCACTGGCACTGATGAGGCATGGGATCACGCCCTGAGCCTAGATCTCGGTAGTAGTCGCGGCACAATGTATGAAAATGTTCCGATTAGCCGTATTTACTATGGTATGAATCAGGAGCATTTGTTTATCCGGGTAGACTGGCAAGAAAAACCGCAAACTATAGATTTTTACTTCTATGTTCCTAGCCGCACTGATATTACTAGCCTAATTCCTGATGAGGATTGTCCACTTGAGGCGCCCTACACTTATCGCTACCGTTATCATATTCAGGTCTTTAAGGGCTTGAGTCTGATGGCAGCTGGCGAGTATGACCAGTGGTTTTCCCAAAATTTGCAGGTGCAGTATGGCCTCCTCCAATGCCTGGAGATAGCTATTCCCTGGTCAGATCTGCATCTCAACGCTGGTGATACGGTGTGCTGGGTTGCCTTGGCGCGCCTGAGTGATCATCGCTTGATTCCTCTGACTGGCGAGATTATTGAGCTGGAGCTGAGCGGACGGGTCGGCTAATTCAAACTTGAATTTTCGCATTGCGCCTAGGATGGGAAGAGCACCCCTTTGATGCCATGACCATCGCCGCGTATCCTTTGACCGAAGCTCTATTTCAAACTTTGCCCGCAGCGAGTTGGCAAGGCTTATTGGCGGTTGAGCGCAAATGGCAACAGGTACAGCAGGGGGCATTAGTCACACCAACCATAGCCCGTGAATTATCACAGAACCTAGAGTCCCCACCGGATTATCACGTTATTATCGCCGGGGGAACGCTAGGTATTTTTATTGGAGCTGCTCTGGCGCGGCGCGGCTGGCGGGTATTACTCCTCGAAAAGGGGATATTTGAAGGCCGGGTGCAAGAGTGGAATATCTCGCGTCCCGAGTTAGAGCAGCTAGTTACTTTGCATTTGCTCACGCCTGCCGAGTTAGCCTCAGTCACAATCAGTTCATTTAACCCTGTCCGTGTCTCTTTTAGTGATCATGACCTCTGGGTACAGGATGTACTAAATCTAGGTGTTTCTCCACGCCGCTTACTTAATCTCCTACGCGAAAAATTTATAGCCTGGGGAGGTCAGCTCCTTGAGCAGCAAGGTTTTGAACAGGTCACCATTCATCCTAATGGCGTCCAAGTCCATACCCAAACTGCTGTTTTTAGCGGACGTTTATTGATTGATAGCATGGGGCATTTCTCGCCGTTGGTGCAGCAGTTTCGCCATGGTCAAAAACCCGATGGCATCTGTCTGGTGGTTGGCACCTGTGCCCAAGGATTTGCTGATAATAGCCAAGCTGATCTGATGGTATCCTTTACCCCCACCGCAAAACGCTGTCAGTATTTTTGGGAAGCCTTTCCGGCACAGGATGGTCGAACCACCTATTTATTTACCTATCTACAAGCTCAGCCCGGTGCCTTGAGTTTGTGTGCACTATTTGAGGATTATGCCCGTTTGCTGCCAGAGTATCAACACACCACCCTGGATCAGCTAACTATTCAACGCGCTCTTTATGGTTTTTTCCCGAGCTACGAACAACCGCTTAAGATTCCCTTTGACCGCATTTTAGCCATTGGTGATGCGGCGGGCTTGCAGTCTCCCTTAAGTTTTGGGGGATTTGGGGCGTTGCTGCGACATTTGCCGCGATGGGATGCGGGACTTGATCTGATTTTACAAACTGACCACTGTGACCGCGCAACCCTCGCCCAAATTCAGCCCTACCAGCCTAATCTCGCCGTGACTTGGCTTTTTCAACGCGCGATGTCAGTGCCGAGCCATGCTCAGACTTTCCCCCCAGAGCGGATCAATCGCCTACTTACGACAGTTTTTGCGCAGATGGAACAGTTAGGTCTACCCGTATTACTACCCTTTTTGCGGGATGTCGTCCAATTTGGTGGACTCTCACAGACCATGGTCAAAACGGCTCTGGCTGATCCACAACTGATCCTAGAAATCGTGCAGCAAGTAGGTGTACCACAAACTCTGGCTTGGCTGAGACATTTTTTGGTACTCGGTTGCTACACGGGACTCGTCCATTTAAGCGATCCGGTCGCACCCCAGATTCAAAAATTTTTACAACAATACCCGCCCCACTGGCAGCTCGCTTGGCTAAGTCAACGTCAGGCTTGGCTTTGGGGTAGTGGTTTAGAGTGAGGAGCCAGCTTGGAGCTTTTCGCTCCAAGCTAGGGCACTAGCCAAACGGGGCAGCAGTTCGCCGCGTTGCTGCAAGAGTAAAGCTAACGGAGCTAGTTCTGGGCCATGGCTAGTTCCTGTCAACGCAACCCGCAAACCTTGCATGACGGGGCCTTTTTTGAGACCGAGGGTTTTACTTAAAGCACCTAGCTCGGTTTTGAGAGTTTCGGCATCAGGCGCTGACAAGGTACTAAATAGATCTATCAAGGCTGGTAAGACTCTCAAGGTATCAGGTTTAGCCAAGACGGTGAGGCCATCGGCCTGAAAAGCCACGGGTTCAAACAGTGAGCGACTGAGAGTTCCAGCTTCGGTCAAACGGGACAAACCATCCCCAATCAGTTTGGCAGCTTGATCAAGCCAAGCCGGGTCATCGGGGAGCGCATAGCCTGATTGAATCCAAACTTGACTCAGACGTTGGGTCAGATCAGATTCTGAGAGCAAGCGGATATGTTGACCATTAAGCCAGGTCAGTTTGTCCCAGTCAAAGCGTGCTGGTGATTTGGTAACCCGACTCAGGGCAAACAGCTCGGCAACTTCGCTTAGAGAGAGAATTTCTTTGCCTTCGGGTGGCGACCAACTAAGCATAGCGAGATAATTAACCAAGCCTTCGGGGATAAAGCCCAGCGTCTGGAAATCAGTCAAAGCCGTCGCGCCATCGCGTTTAGAGAGCTTTTTACCTTGGGCATTATGAATCAGGGGCAAATGTGCAAACTGGGGTATTGGGGCATCGAGAGCCTCATAAAGCAAAATTTGTTTGGGCGTGTTGCCCACATGATCATCGCCGCGAATGACATGACTAATCTGCATATCGAGGTCATCAATCACGACTGCAAAATTATATAAAGGCTGACCATCAGCCCGGGCAATCACCATGTCGCCGCCGAGATCCTGACTCTGCCAAGATACTTCGCCTTGGACTAAATCGAGCCAGCTAATCGTCCGGGGCTCGGCGATCTTAAAACGTACTACGGGCTGACGGCCTTCGGCTCGGTAAGTGGCTTGTTGTGTAGGGGTCAAATCACGATGCCGATTATCATAGCGTGTTGCCTGATTGAGAGCTTTCTGCTTAGTTCGCAATGCGTCAATCTCAGCTGCGGTCGCAAAACAATAATAGGCTTTGCCTTCAGCCAAGAGTTGGGCGGTCACTTCCCGATAGCGGTCAAGGCGTTGGGATTGATAATAAGGCCCCTCATCAAAATCTAGGCCCAGCCAAGTCAAACCCTGAATAATATTGCGGGTATATTCTGGTCGCGAACGATCTTGGTCAGTGTCCTCAATGCGCAAAATAAATTTCCCGCCTTGATTACGGGCAAAAAGATAATTAAATAATGCCGCTCGCGCCGTTCCAATATGCAGATTCCCCGTTGGACTCGGCGCAATGCGTACCCGTACACCCATGAATGATCACCACAAAGACATCCCTTCATTGTACAACTGCGTCTTGTAATGTCCTCTTCTAGAGAAGATAGTGGACATGCTTAAATTAATAAAAAATCAGTTCCCGTCACAGGAGGCGAGATGAGTACCAACCGGGTTGCAGCATTCAGTGATGGGGTTATTGCGATCATTATCACGATCATGGTCTTAGAATTAAAAGTCCCTCATGAGGCGAGTCTAGCAGCCCTACTTGAAATAACGCCGATATTTTTGAGCTATCTGTTGAGCTTTGTGGTGGTGGCAATTATGTGGGTTAATCATCACCATATTTTGCATACCGCCAAACGAGCCGATGCCCACTTGCTATGGGCTAATAATATTCTTTTGTTTTGGATGTCTTTGATCTCATTTGCCACAGCCTACATGGGTGAAAATCATAATTCTCCGACAGCAGTAGCCCTATATGGTGGGGTCTTGGCTCTGACGGGTATGGCATTTACTTGGTTGCGTTATGTCATCAACCGTCAACACGGCTCCTTAAGTGATTACAACAAGCAGCAGATTGGTAAAAGTATTTTTTCAACTTTGTTATATGGGTCGTCTGTCCCTTTAGCCTATGCTTCAGTTTATATTTCTCTAATTATCTTCCTCCTGATCCCTGTACTTTACTTCTTGCCAGAACGTAAACTTGCTGAGGCTGAAGTGGACGTGGCTTAGTTGCGTCCTTCCTGATCTATCACAACACGATCTATGAATTTGCAGATCAGGTAATTGGCTTGAGGAGTTTCTTGGAGGGTTTGGATAATAGTTGAGAGATGATGGGTTTCTTTGAGATAGCGTTCTGCATAACGCTCTAGACGCGCACTCAGGTCAGCCCGGTCAATTTCGGGATGAAACTGGAAGGCATAAAATGGTCGTCCTCTAACTTTGAAAGCATGATAGGGACATAGAGGCGTTGAGGCCAAGATTTCACACTCTGGCGGTAGTAACTCAGCGCGCTCCTGATGTCCCACACAAGCCCAAAAGGGCTGCTGCACATCGTGAAATAACGGGTCTTGGAGACTTGCAGCAGTTAAAGTCAGCGGTAGAGTACCGATCTCAATCGCAGCTTCATCTAGGATTACCCGTCCGCCCAAGGCCTCAACTGCTACCTGAAAGCCAAAGCAAGAGGCAAAGACGGGTAGGCTTTGCGCAACACATGCCACTAAGAGCTGCTTAATCGCGGCGACAAACGGGTATTGCTGGGGTTTGAGTACCGAGGCATCACTAGAGCCGCCGATCAGCAGTGCATCATAACCAACCAAAATTTCTGGCGTAAACTGAGGGGTATGGAAGACATCAAGCACCGTAAACTGGGATGCAGCCAAACCACTAAAGCGCACAAATTCCTGAAACTCCTCGTGGCGAGTAGCTTCATCTTGACGAATCTGCAATAACAGAACTTTCAGGGCAGCGCGATGAGGTAACATATTTGCTAGATTTTACCGCAGCTCACACCTTACACCGCTCAAAAATCACATCAAGATTATGCAACTGAGTTCGCGCATCAAAGCACAAAGCAAGTTCTTCATCAGATAAATACTGCTTCACCTCAGGATCAGCCGTTAATTGGGCTCGGAAGTCACCGCTAGGATTATTCCAGGCTTGATGGGCATGGGTCTGAGCAATGCGGTAGGCTTCTTCACGGCTAAGACCTTTGCGCACCAAAGCGAGCAAAACTTTTTGGGAAAAAATCACACCGCCATAAACCTGTAAATTGCGCTCCATATTATGAGGATGCACCAGTAATTTTGCCATCAGACCCGTAAATTTGACAATCATGTAATGGAGCAGAGTCGATGAATCCGGCAAAATCACCCTTTCTACACTGCTATGAGAAATATCGCGCTCATGCCAAAGCGCCATGTTTTCTAAGGCCGCCAAACTATTCGTGCGCACTAACCGCGCTAGACCACAGAGTTGCTCCGCAGTGACCGGATTGCGCTTATGGGGCATGGCTGAGGAGCCTTTTTGACCGGGTGCAAAATATTCTTCGACTTCTAGGACATCAGTGCGTTGTAAATTCCGAATTTCTACACAAAAGCGTTCGATTGACGCAGCACTCAGAGCTAGCACCTGACAAAATTCACCATGGTGATCCCGGGAAATGATCTGAGTCGAGCAGCGGTCAGGGGTCAAGCCTAGCTCAGCACAGGCTAAGACCTCAACTTCGGGGGAGAGATGAGCAAAGGTTCCCACCGCTCCCGAAAATTTGCCGACGGCAACGCGCGCCCGTAGTTGTTGGAGACGTTCACGTTGCCGTTGTAGTTCGGCAATCCAACCGCAAAGTTTGAAACCAAAGGTGATCGGTTCGGCATGGATACCGTGGGTACGTCCGACCATCAGCGTGGTGCGGTGTTCTTGGGCGCGGACTGAGACAGTGGTGATACATGCCTCCAGAACAGTGAGCAAGAGGTCAATGGTTTGGACAAGTTGTAAGGCTAGAGCCGTATCGAGCACATCGGAAGAAGTCATGCCCAAGTGAATATAGCGTCCGTTTTCACCCACATACTCGTTGACTGAGGTCAAAAAGGCAATCACGTCATGTTTGAGTTCATGCTCTAATTCTTCGATACGGGGTAGGGAGAAGTTGGCTTTGGCTTTGATATCGGCTAGGGCATCAGCGGGAATCTCACCTAATTGAGCTAAAGCGGTACAGGCGGCGAGTTCTACAGCTAACCAGTTACGATATTTCTGTTCTTCGCTCCAGATCGCAGTCATGGGAGCTAAACTGTAACGTTCAATCATGGGGCGTTCCGAATCCCGGCTTAGGCCAGTACAAGTGGTGCAATTTCTACCATAGCGGATGTCGGCATCAGATGAGATAAGCAGCATGAATCTGCTCTAATCAAGGACACAGAATATTAAGGCATAGGATTTAAATTATTTTCCAAAGATTGTTGATGCACGATTGAGAGTTGTTTAAGCGCTTCTACCGTGCCACGGCCTAAGTGCCACTGACGAATTTCACCATTGTTAAAAATTAACTGTACTTCAAGAGTTTCTTGGGGTAGCTGTTGCAGAGCAGCGGCAATCGGGGTTAGGTCAAAGACCGTGCTCCCCATCGTGCAATTGACCGCAGGGCGATAGATCGGTGCGGAGTAAGTATTGTAAGTATTGAAGCCACCAAAAAGGCTGTATCTCGAACCATAACTATAGGGGCTAAACGTACGAAAACCAGGACTATAAAACTCTGGTCGCACTACTTCTCTGCCCGCGGGTATCGCCGCAACAATGGTTGTTAGTTGTACTAAAGGACGGCCTGCCTTAAGTAGATTCATTTCAGTCAAAGTCGGCGCATCACCCGACCATAGATCACCTTGGCAATATTGGGCGCGCACCTGAAACTGTCCACGGGGACGATACTGCCAAGTTGTGAATAGACCAAACTGGCTTAAATCAGGATTGTAGTCTTTATCTCGAATTAGATAAGTTGTCCCAGACCGATAGAGTTGGCTGTAGCTGCCCGTATCTATAGGAACTTGGCTCGCTTTAGCTGCCGTACTGCCTAGAAACACGCCCACCAGACCAACTAAGATACGCTGCTTGATCGCCATAATGAGCACCTCTTGACCCTGCTAATATCATTTTAGACCTAGTTTTTAGTTTTTGGTGATTCTAATAATTAGTCAAGAGCAGCGCGATGATGGGCGACTTCGACGACTGTGTGTACATTACCCCGAGCATTAAAATCAGCCCTGATCTTCATATACATCGGATCACAGGCTTTGACCAAATCATCTAGGACTTGATTGGTCACTTCTTCGTGGGGAATATAGCGGTCTCGGTAACTGTTGATATAAAGTTTGATGGACTTGAGTTCTACAACTTTGAGATAGGGCGTGTAAGTCAGATAAAAGGTCGCAAAATCAGGGTAGCCCGAAAAAGGACATTTACAGGTGAATTCGGGTAAGGTTATTTCAATCGTGTAGTCACGCCCCGGCCGAGGATTATCAAAGAGGACAAATTCACCCTCATTGATGGCGCGTTCACCATATTTAATATCGTCGTTGGCTTGGGTCATGAGGAGTCTCGGGGTAATTACAGTAATTTTAAGATCTGATCAGCGGCTCGGGTCAAGACACCGGGTTCCCCTAGTTGACTACGCATTTTGGCGTAACCAGTGAGCATTTTTTCGCGGCGAGCCGTATTGGTAAGCAGGTCATAACTTTCGCGGCAGATATTTTCAGGATCAGTACCGACTTGTAAGTATTCTGGGACGATTGCTTCCATCGTAACTAGATTGACCGGAGAAGCAAAGGGAATTTTGAGGCGTACCAAATATTTGAGGAGCCAGTAAGTCGCGTTACTGAGCCGATAGAGCACTAGTTGAGGAATATCTAAGAGGGCAGTTTCTAGATTAAGCGTGCCTGACTTGCCGACTACCAAATCAGCAGCTTGGATCGCATCATAGTCACAGGAAGGCAAATAGGTCAAATTGAGTTGGTTCGCCTCAGCTGCTTGGGTCAGGGTGGTTTTAAATTGACTATTGGCAATCGGCAACCA
Organism: Gloeobacterales cyanobacterium; assembly: GCA_038226175.1. Lineage (GTDB taxonomy): Bacteria > Cyanobacteriota > Cyanobacteriia > Gloeobacterales > Anthocerotibacteraceae > JBBRQP01. The sequence goes on along the minus strand of JBBRQP010000010.1, from coordinate 38,439 downwards.
AAATCGCAATTCAGGTAGCTGTTGGGAGAGTAATTTCATGCCCCGCATCAAGTCCGGCAAAATATACTTCAACTCCTGTGTCCGTGAAGCTGGCATCAGTAAAACAACTTTTTCTTCGTCGCCTACGCCCAAACTAGCCCGGGTTGCAGCGATTGACTGAGTTGGTTGGACGATATCAATTAAAGGGTGACCAACCCACTCTACATTGGCGCCATAGTCTGCATAGTACTCAGCTTCACCTGGAAATACCGCCAACATCAAATCACTGATACTGACGATGCGGCGGGTATTACGCGGTGTCGAACGCCACACCCATTCTTGAGGAGCAATATAAAAAACCGTTGGGATATTAGGAAAATGTTTGCGGACATAGCCACCGAGACTGATATTGGGTGCCATGTAGTCAATATAAATAACTAAGTCTGGTTGATAAGTTTGTAAATACTGCTGGGCAGCTTTTTGAAGACGTAGGGTCGGTAAAATTAAGGGTAACGCTTCGACCGGACCAATCGAGCCGATGGCAGTCGTATCCGCAAGTAGCTTAGCACCAGCCTGAGCCATACGTTGCCCCCCTAGAGCCACAATCTCAAGGTCGGGCTGGGCTTGGAGTAGGGCGCGTACAAGGTAACTGCCTTGGAGGTCACCAGAGACTTCTCCGGTACTGATAAAAATGCGTTTGGTCACCGCGGAGCTACACAATTTCTTTTTCTTTCCTTATCGTAAGGCTTTGTGTCCTTTCTGCCCTATTCGTATGCTGAGTTTTAAGATATGTTGAGTAAGGAGAACATTTGTTCTAATCAGCTTAATGATATTAAGTCAGGTGCGGCAGTGAAACTCTCGAAACCCATTTTATTTACCAGTTTGACCGCTCTCTTAGTTGGGGGTATGGGCATGGTCTGGGCAATGACCTTGGGAGCACCGCGCCAAGATCCTTACGTGACCGAAGTTCTAAACCATCCCGGCGATCTCGAACGGGGCAAAATACTCTTTAACAGCAACTGCGCGGCTTGTCATGGTATCGGTGGTGGTGGCGAAGTCGGCCCAAATCTACACCAAGTCAGTCAACGACGCAACGATACCCAGCTCGTTGTACAAGTAACTAGTGGCAAAACGCCGCCTATGCCCCGCTTTGAACTCAAGCCCGATCAGATGGCAGATTTACTGCAATACCTCAAGAGTCTATAACTGAATTTTTGGTAAGTGCCGTTTTCAGAAAAATTGATGCTCTCTTTTACAACGGAGGACTTTCCAGCATTTCTTGGAGCTGGGCTTCATTTAAGATTGGTACTTCGAGGCTTTCGGCTTTGGTTAGTTTTGACCCAGCTTTTTCTCCAGCAATCAGAAAGCTTGTCTTTTTGCTGACACTATTAGTGACTTTACCGCCATGGCGTTCGATCATGTCTGTACAGGCTTCACGTGAAAGTGTGGGTAAGGTGCCAGTGATCACAAAAGTTTTACCCAGTAACCGTTGACTTGAGGGCTGGATCTCGATGTCTGTAACCAACTGGATGCCAGCTTGTTCTAGGGCGATGATTAGCTGTTGATGAGCCGGGTGTTGGAACCATTGCTCGACAGACTGGGCAATTTCTTCACCGATCCCATAGGCGGCACTGATCTGCTGATTGGTAGCTTGAGATAATGCTTGGGCTGAGGTAAAAACTTTGGTTAACTCTAGGGCAATACTTTGACCTACATGACGAATTCCTAAACCATAGAGCACCCGTGACCAAGGTTTTTGGCAAGACGCTTCGAGACTGGTAATCACATTTTGAGCTGACTTTTGCCCCATACGTTCGTACTGACTTAGCTCCTCTGCCGTCAACGTATACAAATCCGCAATCGAACGCACCCGTTCTGTTTTGACGAGTTGAGCCACGAGTTTTTCACCGATACCCTGAATATCTAGGGCTGGACGACTACACCAATGCTCAATGCCCGCGCGCATAATACCAGGACAGGCAGGATTGGGGCAACGGGTCAGGATATCTTCGGGAACCGTAGCTGTTGCGCACTCAGGACAGACTTCAGGAAAGATAAACGGTTCACTAGTTGCAGGTCTAAGTTCTAATAACACCTGCAAAACCTCAGGAATAATCTCGCCAGCCTTACGCACAATCACACTATCACCAACTCTGATACCAAGTTCTTGGATGCGGTTACGGTTATGTAAGGTGGCTCGGGCAACCGTAGTTCCGGCTAAGGCCACGGGTGTCAGGTTAGCCACGGGCGTTAGAGCGCCCGTACGTCCCACTTGAATTGTGATGCTTTCTACTTGCGTAAGTGCTTCTGCGGGCGGGTATTTGTAGGCAATCGCCCAGCGCGGAGCCTTAGCACTAAATCCTAATTCTTCTTGTAACCGAAAATCATTGACCTTGATCACCACGCCATCGGTGCCGTAGGGCAAATCATGCCGTGCGGTTTGCCAATGCTGAATAAATGCCTTTGCGGCGTTCAGATCCTGACAATAGGCGCGATGGGGATTAACCTTAAAACCCGCTCGTGCGAGCCATTCTAGAGTCTGCCATTGGGTTGTAGTCGGGGCGTTGGGCACGGCATAGGCAAAAAAATCCAAGTGCCGTGCCGAGACAATCCGGGCATCTAGTTGACGCAGCGTCCCGGCACAGGCATTACGGGGATTGGCAAATAGCTTCTCACCTGCTTGTTGACGTTCCTGATTGATGCGCTCAAACTCAGGGAAGGGAATAAAGGCTTCACCGCGTATATCTAAGGTTTGGGGTAGGTCAGTGGTCAACAGCTGTAAAGGTAAACTACGAATCGTGCGAATATTGGCTGTGATATCTTCGCCAACCTGACCATTACCCCGCGTCAAACCTTGGGTCAAAGTCCCGTTTTGATAGTGTAACGCCAGGGCGAGGCCGTCAATTTTGAGTTCGCACACATACTCAGCAGTTCCGACCAGTTTAACGAGTTTCTTCTCCCACTGCTCAAGATCGCTCTCATTAAAAGCATTGTCTAAGGAGTAAAGCGGCACCTGGTGGGTAACCGACATAAATTCTTGCGCTGGTTCGGCTCCCACCCGTTGGGTAATCGAGTCTGGGATAATCGCGTCTGGATAACGGGCTTCTAAGGCTTGTAACTCCTGGTAATACTGGTCGTAGACACTATCGGGTAATTCCGGTGCGTCCAATACGTAATAGGTATAGGCCGCCCGATTGAGTAGCTGCCGTAATTGCCCGATTCGCTCGTAGTCCTGTGTTTGCGCCATAGATACCGCACTTGCTCTCATCAGTAATAACCCATCTTCAGAGAGTTTTTATGCTTTGATCAGGTTCGGCATAAGCTGTCTATAGGTGAGTTTCGCTTTCTGAGGATAGGTCAATCACGGCTACAGTGTTTTTTAGTTGTGTCCCACACGGAACGAGAAGGTAATGTGCGTTTAATAAGTGCCCGTTTAGCAACTCGCCAGGAGAAAAGACGCTATGAGTCAGGGAGCTGAAGCCATCGTCAATGACGAAATGCGTCCCGAATATGATTTTTTGGGTGGTGTTCGTGGTAAGTACTATTGAAGCCTATCGGCAATCGAGCCATATCGTGATTCTTGGTTCAGATGTAGCAGAGATTTTTCGAGATTCAGCATCGGTTAATGAAGCCTTACGATTGCTGGCAAAGATTGCTAAATCTACCGTTGCATGACAAGTTGTTGGAGCTTGGATCGAGAAACTAGTACAGGTAAAATTGAACAAGCTGCATCAGGAGATCACAGGTGGGTTCTGAATATATTCATCGACTACCACTGATTGTTTATCCCCATGATACCGACTATGGCGGGATCGTCTCTCATCGGGCGATTGTGGCTTGGCTGGAGATGGCGCGCATTGAGTTTGTGCGCGCCGTGGGCTTGGAGTTTGCTGAACTAGTAAAATCAGGATTTGATTTACCGGTCATTGAGCTCAATGTGCGTTATCACAAGATGGTGCCTTTTAATGCTCAGGTACTAGTTTTAACCCAATTAGTCAAGTTTGAAGCACCGCGCTTGAGTTGGGCTTACCAAATTTATACGCAGGACGAAACGACCTTGTACGCCCAAGGCCGCAGTGACCACGTCATTGTTGATACCCAAAAAGGCAAACCCTGCCGCCGCTTTCCCGCTGACCTCGAACAGCATTTGCGCCCTTTATTAGATAGTCAGCGCGGCTAATTCCAAAACCGCAACACACTCTACATGATAGGTTTGTGGAAAAAAATCAATGGGTTGGACGTGTATTACTTGATAGCCCCCATTCTTGAGAATCTGGAGATCACGCGCTAAAGTAGCTGGGTTACAACTGACATAAATTAGGCGGTGAGGAGGATGTCTAAGGATGGCATCTAGGACAGCCGGATCGCAGCCTTTACGGGGTGGATCAAGACATAAAACATTAGGAATTTCTGTTTGTATAGGTAGCCAATCTTCAACTTTTGCCGTAACAAACGTACAGTTATCTAAGCCATTACGTTGGGCATTAGCGCGCGCTTGGGTAACTGAGTCCTCCCAGGATTCGATGCCAATCACGTATTTTGCTCTTTGGGCTAAGGGCAAAGATAGCGTCCCAATCCCGCAATAGGCATCAACAACGGTTTCATTGCCCGTAAGCTGGGCTGAGGCAACTACGAAATTAACTAATTTTTCGGCTTGTTCTGTGTAGATCTGAAAAAATGTTGTTGCCCCCACATAAAACTCAAGTCCACAAAATAATTCACGCAAATAATCTCGTCCCGAGACAACATAACTCGTTGTACCAAAGATCGCATTACCCACTGCGGCTTGCTGATTCCAACTCACGCCGACAATTTGTGGGAAAGCCTTACGCAACTCTGCTGCCCATACCTCGATTCCTAGAGGCTTTTTGGTCGCAACTAAAGTAACCAAAACTTCTCCTGTACGGCGACCAATCCGCAAACCCAAATGACGTAGTAGCCCGGTTCCTGTTACTTGGTCATAGATCGGCCAATTTTGTTTTTTGAGCTGGGCTTTGAGCACAGGTAAGAGCTGATCAAAATAAGGGTCTTGGACAGGGCATTGGTTGATATTGACGACCTGATGCGAACCCTGACGATAATAACCAACGGCGATTTCCCCGGACTTGGTGTAGGCCAGAGGATACGTTACTTTATTGCGATAGTGCAAGGTCGGATCAGCACGCCAGATCGGTGCTACAGCTTGAGCCAGTAGTTTTTCGACATGAGCTTGTTTGGCGAGAGTTTGACGGTGGTAAGCGACACTTTGCCACTGACAGCCGCCACATTTATCAGCTACGATACAGGCCGGACGTACCCGTTGAGGACTCGCTGTGAGAATCTCGGTTACTTGCCCAAAGGCTTCGCGCCGCTTGACATGCAATAATCTGACTTGCACTTGATCCCCAGGCACCGTATTGGGCACAAAAATGACCCGATTATCCCAACGGGCAACCCCATCACCCCCTGCGGCTAAGTCAGTAATAGTCAGTTCGAGTAATGATCCTTGAGTCCAAGTCATGCTAATCTTCCCTAGGTTGGCTGGGCGGCTCTACACTCAAGCCCAGTCTATAGTCCATACTAGGGGAGTAGGATGGTCATACCCATGCTCAGAATTGTTACCAACCAATTTGAAGCAGAGCAAGAATTAAGGCGCATCTCCCAGCGGACTCAGGCGAGTCATGCCCCAGCGCAAGAAAAAGTGGTTAGAGAAATATTAGCGCAAATTCGTAGTACGGGCGACGAAGCCCTGCGCCGCTATACCCAAGAATTTGATGGGGTAGTTTTATCACCGGGTGATTTACGTGTTTCTCAAAATGAAATCAACCGCGCTTATGACCGAGTTAGTCCCGAATTACTAGCTGCGATTCGTCTTGCCAAACAGCGTATCGAAGCCTTTCACTGTCAACGCGTTCCCAAATCCTGGACAACTTTTGAAGATTTAGATGTGGTATTGGGTCAACGATTTACTCCAGTTGATGCGGCGGGTTTGTATATTCCGGGCGGACGAGCCAGTTACCCGAGTACGGTTTTGATGAATGCGGTGCCTGCCAAAGTAGCTAAAGTTCCGCGTGTGATTATGACCACTCCGCCTGATCAAGAAGGCCGGGTTAGTGCCAGTGTTTTGGTGGCAGCTCATGAGGCTGAGGTGGATGAAATCTATCGTGTTGGCGGAGCGCAAGCGATTGGTGCGATGGCCTATGGGACGGCGACGATTGCTAAAGTCGATGTGATCACGGGTCCTGGCAACATTTATGTGACGCTCGCCAAACGCTTAGTTTACGGAGAAGTAGGGATCGATAGTTTGGCGGGGCCTTCAGAAGTCCTGATTATTGCCGATGATAGTGCCAATCCTCAGTGGGTCGCGACAGATTTACTGGCTCAAGCTGAGCATGATCCCTTGGCGGCTGCCATCTTGATTACCACCGATGAGAAGTTGATGGAATTGACCAACGAAGCGGTTAATCGGCAATTGCGTACCCATAGTCGCCGTACCCTCACCGAAAAAGCCCTCGCCAATCATGGCCTGATTATTCTCGCCGAAAATTTAGAAATAGCTGCTCGTTTGTCTAATCTATTTGCCCCCGAACACCTTGAATTGCAGGTCAATGACCCATGGGCTCTGCTCAAATTTATTCGCCATGCCGGGGCGATTTTTTTGGGACATTACACCCCAGAGGCAGTGGGAGACTATCTGGCTGGGCCGAATCACACCCTGCCCACGAGCGGTGCTGCACGCTATAGCTCGGCCTTGGGCGTACAAACTTTTTTAAAGTCATCGAGCTTGATCCAGTATTCTCCCCAAGCCCTCAAAGACTGCGCTGCAGCCATTGCCGCGCTTACCGAAGCTGAGGGGCTACCTTCCCATGCTGACTCTGTCAGACTGCGCCTTGATGGCTAGTTTTTTGAATCTACTAAAAACCCATCGGGATAGTGTAGAATAAAGTTGACCAGCTAGAGATTTGCCCGTGGTTGCTCAAGTTGCCTCGTTAACGAGCCATGCTGCCCTCAAAACTAAGATCAGTCAGGTTGCACCGTGGTTTGAGAATGAAGAGCCGGAGGTCATTCTACGCTGGGTGATTGAGGAATTCGGAGACAATTTTGTCCTTGCCTGCGCTTTTGGGCCTGAAAGTTTGATCATGGTGGATATGTTAAGTCGCTTGCAGCCGGTAGTACGGGCATTTTTCTTGGATACGGAGTTTCATTTTGCTGAGACCTTGGCTCTCAAGGAACAAATGGAAGCCCGGTATCCGACATTGCAATTAGCGGTAATTAAGCCCTTACTCACCATTGCCGAACAAGATCAGCGTTATGGCGAAGCTCTCTATGCACAGCAGCCGGATCAATGCTGCGCACTGCGCAAAGTCGAACCCCTCCAACGCGCCCTGCAAGGTTACCCTTGCTGGCTAGCTGGTCTCAGGCGCGAGCAGACGCATACCCGCACCGAAACTCCGATTTTGCAATGGGACTGGAAACGAGACAAGGTCAAAGTCAATCCCTTAGCTACTTGGTCAAAATCTCAAGTGTGGACGTACATTCTCAAGCACAACTTGCCCTATAATCCCTTGCATGACCAAGGCTATCCTTCTATTGGCTGTAGTCCTTGCACCCATGCCGCCCAATCTGGCTCTGACGAACGCTCGGGACGCTGGCAAGGTACGGCAAAAACCGAGTGCGGAATTCACCTGTGAATCACTTAACTTTTCTTTTTTCCAAAAAAGAGTAGGGCTTAAATAGGCTATTCTCTTCTGCCAAAATGATTGAAGACAGGCTGTTACACTATGTAAGAGTTGCTCTTCGTGCAGGTACGGAATGAATATTGGTGTTCCTAAAGAGATTAAAGACCAGGAATTTCGGGTAGGGCTGACCCCGGCGGCAGTCCAGTCTTTGAGTGCCCAAGGGCATCAAGTTTTTGTTGAAAAAGATGCGGGCTTAGGTTCTGGTTTTAGCAACGAACAATATGTGGCTCTAGGGGCTGCGATCGTGGCACAGGCAGCAGTCTGGGAGCAAGATCTTGTTGTCAAAGTCAAAGAACCCCTAGCTAGCGAATATGTTCTAATTCGCCCTGAACTATTACTATTTACCTATCTACATCTGGCAGCTAATCGTCCGCTCACCGAAGCCTTGATCGCCTCTGATGCGACCTGTATCGCCTACGAGACCGTGCAACTTGATAATGGTAGTCTGCCTCTACTTACGCCGATGAGTGTCATTGCTGGTCGCCTCTCCATTCAGTTCGGGGCGCGTTTTTTGGAGAAACAGCAAGGGGGACGGGGCGTTTTATTAGGCGGTATCCCCGGTGTACGACCGGGTAGTGTCGTGATCCTAGGCGGTGGCACCGTCGGTACTGAAGCGGCTCGTATTGCCATAGGTATGGGTGCCCGTGTCCAGATTTTGGATATCAATGTCGAACGACTGGCTTATTTAGAAAGTCTATTTGGTTCACGGGTCGAGTATCTTTACAGTAGTGCCAAAACCATTGATGAAGTTGCGCCTGATGCAGATTTGATAATTGGTGCGGTACTCGTAACTGGAGACCGTGCGCCAACGCTTATGTCCCGCAAGCAAGTCGCGACCATGCGCCCCGGTTCAGTAATTGTCGATGTGGCCGTAGATCAAGGCGGCTGTGTGGAGACCTTGCATGTGACTTCTCACTCGGCTCCCGTCTATGTAGAAGAAGGCGTATTACATTATGGCGTTCCCAATATGCCCGGAGCGGTACCGTGGACAGCGACCCAAGCCTTGACGAATGTGACTTTACCCTATGTAGCCCAACTTGCCCAAAAAGGCATCGCTGCTCTAGAGGCTAATCCTGCTCTCCAAAAGGGACTTAACGTGGCGCAAGGGAAAATTTGTCACCCTACTGTAAAACGCATCTTCCCGGATCTAGCCTAATGGTCTTTACTACTGAGCCCACGTTTTCCTTTGAAAAAGAGACGGTCATTGAAGCGCCTGTAGAGCGCGTATTCGCCTTTCATTCCGATGCGCAAAACCTCTTAGCCATTACGCCGCCGGATTATCAGTTGCGCTTGATCCAAGCTCCCCACCCGATTTTGGAGGGTAGTTTGGTGATTTTTGAAATCGCGCTAATTCCTGGTGTTGTCCTGCCGTGGCTTTCACGAATCACGGAATTAGTGACCCCCGATTATTTTACCGATGTCCAGGAATGGGGGCCTTTTGGGCAATACCGTCATACGCACCGCTTTATTGCTACCCAAGGCCGAACCTTGCTGCGCGATACCGTGATTTATACCCCGCCTTTGGGCTGGTTGGGGTTACCCCTCGAACCCTTGCTCATTCGCCCACGTCTAGAAACCCTTTTTAGCTATCGGCATCAACGTACCCGGGAGTTATGTATTTAGAGTCGTTCTCCCAAAATTAAGATGATTTAAAGCACACCCTTACTGCTAGGAATTCCGGTACGACGGGGGTCCCATTCGACAGCCATCCGTAGGGCACGCGCAAAAGCTTTAAAAGAAGCCTCAATAATGTGATGAGAATTGACACCAGCAACTTGGCGAATATGTAAGGTGAATTGGCCTTGGTTGACTACAGCTTGATAAAACTCACGGACAAGTTGCGTATCATAGGTTCCCACCCGCTCAGTTGGTAAGACCAAGTCATAGCTCAAATGAGGACGTCCCGAAAAATCCAAGACTACTTGCACGAGAGCTTCGTCTAAAGGTGCCCAAAAATGCCCAAAGCGTTGAATACCTTGACGGGTACCCAGGGCTTGATGCAAAGCTTGGCCTAATGTAATGCCCACATCTTCGTTAGTGTGATGATCATCAATATCGGTGTCCCCAGTTGCCTGAATTGTGAGATCAAAGAGTCCGTGCGTACTCAGTTGGGTCAACATATGATTGAGAAAAGGTACGCCCGTCTGAATCACATGACAGCCCGTGCCATCGAGATTAACTTCGACCCGGACTTGGGTTTCGCCAGTTGTGCGTTCGATGATGCTATGGCGTAGGGGTGGAGCAAACAGAATTTCAGTCATGAGTTTTGTGGGCTACTGTTGTGATCATAACGTTTTTGAGGCTCTGCATTTTGGGATTCTAGGTCAATCTACCAATCACCATCCCCGCAAGTAGCAGAAAGCCAATCTTGACATTGTCGTTGAATAACTGCTCATACAAAGGCATAGGAATATGAGATTGACTCAGCTGTTGATACTGCCGCACCCACAATAGTCCGGCAAGTAGTAAAATCACATAAAAAAATAAACTTAGCCGAAGCTGCCAACCCGTCATCCCGAGTAGCATGACCGTTGCTAAGAAAAACAAACCAATCGCTTGAGGAGTAAATTTACCAAAGAAAATTGCACTGGAATTAATACCAATTTTCAGATCATCTTCGCGGTCAGAAAGCGCGTAAATCGTGTCAAAACCCAAAGTCCAGCAAACTGTAGCCCCCCACAACCAAGCCGTTGCCCAATCTAGGCCACCTGTCACCGCTGACCAACTAATCAACACGGCAAAACCCCAACACAAAGATAAAATCAGTTGCGGTACTGGAAAAATTCGTTTAGCTGCCGGGTAACCCAAAATAAAGGGCACCGCCGCTAGACATAGCCAAAAAGTAAACCTACTCAAAAAAAACGTTAATCCCCAAGCACAGAGTAGACTCACAGCTGCAACAGCTACTGCCACAACAATCGTCACTTCTCGCGCCGCTAGAGGGCGTTTTTTGGTGCGTTCGACCAAGGGATCAATATCTTTGTCCCACAGATCATTAACGACACAGCCTAAAGCACTGGTAGCAAAAGTCCCTGTGATAATCAGTAGCACCAGACTGGGTTGTGGTTGCCCGCGTCCCGCCAAAAAAACTGCCCATAAGGCCGGAATCAACAGGATCAACCGCCCAGCTGGTTTGTGCCATCGCAACATACGGACAAGGATGTCAAAGGTAAAAGGGGTAGCAGTCATGGCGATTCAAAATAACGCAAAGGCTTCTGTTTCGATTGTGGGTCAGAGTCGAGATTGGTGCAAGTCCGATACTTATCACATACTTGGGCAACACGAGGGCTAAGGGTATGATCGAGATGGGGATAGATGGGTAAGCGTGCTTCCAACTGCCAACCAGTTGCGCCTAAACTCTTATGCAGGTGCTTAACATCAGGCTGTTCATAATCAGGATTGACCACATCTATGGGACTAATCCCGCCGAGATCGTCAACACCCGCTGCTAAAAGTTCCTCTAAGTTATCCACAAGATTAGGCGGTACCTGAATAGCAATCTCAGTAGGTAATAGCTCTCGAGCAATAATTACAAGCTCTCGCAACCTATCTGAGCTGATCTCTTCTGCTAAAAACTGCTGTTTTTGACCGATACGCTGCGGTTGCAAGATCACTTCTTGAATATGACCATAGTTTTGATGTATCTGTGCGATGGCTTCGAGGGTAGCGATGCGCTCAAGGTGCGTTTCACCAATGCCGAGTAATAGCCCTGTCGTGAACGCAATCTGTAATTCACCAGCCCACACCAGCTGTTCTAGCCGCACCTTGGGGACTTTACTAGGAGCGTGTTGATGTACCGTTTGACCCAACCGTTCAGAGATGTTTTCGAGCATGAGACCGAGACTGGCATTGACTTGCTTAAAAGCTGTCATCTCACGATGGGTCAGAATGCCTGCATTGGTATGGGGTAAAAAGCCCAGTTCAAGAGCCAATTCGGCTAGGTCATACAAGCGTTGAAACCATCGTTCGCGGCGCGGATCTTGGGGATGGACTTCGCCACTAAGTAGTAAAATTTCAATGATGCCCTGATCTTTGAGTAATTCTAACTGAAGGCGCGCTTCGTCTAGGCTAAGCCAAGCCACACCGCCTTCCTGACGAAAATTACAGTAAGTACAGCGGTTAAAACATTCGTAGGTAGGCACCAAGGTAAAAGCAGGACTATAGGTAATGGTTTTTTCCTTGCCAATAGACTTACTCACCGTGTTCTCAATTTGGGATCAAGAGCATCACGCACGGCATCACCAAACACATTAAAAGCCAGGACAAGCACAAACAAAGCGCCGGATGCAGATAAAAATACCCACCAAACAATTGGCTCTCGGGCTAACTCAGTGCGTGCACCATTGATCATTTGTCCCCAAGAAGCTGTATCGACACCTACACCAATTCCGATGTAGCTCAAGATTGACTCAGAAAGAATCAAGCTCGAAAACCGCAAGGTAAACATAATCACGACAATGTGCATCACATTAGGGAGAATATGACGAAAAATAATTTGTGTGGTTGGTACACCCAAAGAACGGGCAGCTAAGACATAATCTCGGTCACGATGTTTGATGGTTTCAGCGCGAATCTGACGACATAGATTAACCCAAGTTGCTGCACCTAAAGCCAAACACAGCTGGGGTAATCCAGGGCCTAGAACGAGTAAGAGAGCCACGAGTAAGAGGATTTCTGGTATTGAGTAAACGACTGAGTAAGTATACTGAACTGCATCATCAACCCAACCGCCGAAGAACCCCGCCAAAATTCCTAAAACCAGCCCAATGGGAATCGCAATCATGCAGGTTAATCCCCCGACAATGATCGCAGTACGGGAGGCTTTGAGGGTTTCTCGTAAGACATCTTTACCCAAAACATTCGTACCTAGTAAATGAACGCCAACTACTGGTTTAGCTCCCCGTAATTTATAGGTTTGTTTAGCAAAAGGCGCACTGTAACCTTCTTCTTCGGGGCTATTTTTGAAGGCTAAATCAATAAGCGTATAGTTACGGATTGCAACCCCGTCCTTGATGGGGATTACAACAGAGTCAGCGAAAGCAATCGCTACGTAAACTCCGATAATGCCTAGGCAGATCATTGTAGAAGTATTTTGGCGTAACCGTCGCCAGGCTTCTTGCATAAATTCTTGCTTACTTAAAAATAAGATGATTGTTCCAAAGAAAGCTGCTACCAAGAGAGTTAGGCCATTGATAAACAAGGCGTTATCAGAGAATTGATCCCACAACATTTGCATTAGTCTAACCTCACGCGCGGGTCAACAAGTGTGTAGGAAATATCAGTTAGTAGAAGACCAATGATATATAAAATTGAACCCAGGAAAACCAAAGCCCGGAGTAACGAAAAGTCTAGTTCAGTAATTGCCACGATGGTCAGATTACCTAAACCTGGAATCCCGAAAAAGTTCTCTAGTAATAAAGAACCAAGAATCAGTAATGGCAAATCAGCCACGACTTTGGTCAGAATGGGAATCAGTGCATTTTTGAGGACATGCTTAAACAGTACGATCTGCTCTGATAATCCTTTAGCCCGTGCAGTGCGCGTATAGTCCTGACCGATTTCATCGAGCATAATCGTGCGATAAAATCTGACCGAGTCACCGAGTGCGACTATGACTCCAATCAATACGGGTAATAACACAAAACGTAAGCTATCAAAGCCACTGGCAAAACCAAACACAGGGAAGTAGCGCAGTACTAATCCTAGCAACCATTGACCAGCGATAATGTAACCCATGATCGGCGCACTCATCAACACGATGCAGATAAATGTACCGCCCCAATCTAAATAACTACCTCGATAAAAAGCAATGCCCAAGGACAGGCTAACGGTAATCAGGAGTGTTGCTACAAAGGCAGGGAGTGTGATCAAGGCAGAAGGAAGCGCACCCTGCGCTAGGCGTGTGCCAATATCTTCACCCGTCGTATCAGAAATACCAAACTGAAATAGTAAGGTAGCCTGCATATGGCTAGTAAATTGGCTGTAGTACCAAGGTTGTTTTGGGTCATATTTGGCATCAAAGGGCAAATTCAGAAGTTGAGGCTTATCATAACCATGATTATGGAGCCAGTTTTGCACTAACTCTGGTGTAGGATTTTTACCTAGTTGGCGTTTAGCAATATTTTCTGGACTCGCTACGGTAAAAAAGAGAATAAACGTCAGTAGCATTACCCCAAAAATAATAGGTAAGGTGTACAACACGCGGCGAACAATGTAGAGCAACATCAAGACTTTCTCCGTAATAAAACAAGGGGGACAATCGCAACACTCAACAAACCAGCAAACGCAATCAGGAAGATGTAATTAGGCTGATTCCATTCGGCTTGTTTTTTGGCACGCAAGATCGGATCAACTTTATAATATTTCAACATGTCGTAGGAGACGGGATGGAGTAAAACATGCTCTGTCCATCCTTGATTCATAGCATAAAAAGCCTCATGAAATGTATATAACCATGGACAGTCCTCATTGAGAATATCCCTCATTTTATTGATAACCGCTAGACGTTCGGGTGTATCTTCCATACTCTGCATTTGTACAAATAATTTGTCAAATTCAGGATTGGCATAGCGGGTAATATTGGTATCGCCACTACTTTTGGAGTAAAAGACAAAGAAAAAATTCTCTGGATCAGGGTAATCGCCAACCCAACCGTAGCGACTGATTTGGTAGCGGCCTTGTTTAACAGAGGTTTGCATCTCACTCCAAGTAATCAGTTTGACATTGAGATTAATACCGATCTTGCGAAATTGATCGGTGATATATTGCCCTTCGCGTTGGGACTCAGCTCCCTTGGCAATATATAAAAAATCTAAGGCCAGGGGTTTACCAGTTTTAGGATCAATGCCATCTTCATAGCCTGCTTCTTTCATGAGTTGCTTGGCTTTAACTAAGTCTTGTGTCCTAAAAGGATTTTGATAATTAGGATCATAGCTAAATATTCCTGGTGGAACTGGGGTTTGAGCCTTCACTTTAGTACCAAAAAAGAAGTAATCATTAAAACGATCAAAGTTATACACCGTAGACATGGCTTGTCGTAGTTTTTTATTTTTGCCAACAATCGGATCACGCATATTAAAGGCAATATAATCTGTTGATAGTTTAGTGATTTTATCTAATCTAACTCCTGCTTTCTCAAATTCTGGTGAGAGATTACCATCGGAGGCTACCGCCATGGCCATATTTTCGGTGCCTAAACGTTTGCCCATATGCCCAATCGCATCAATATAACCCTGACGAAATAACGTCCACATCGGAATTGCTTCGCGGGTAATTGTAAAGTAGGCTTCATCTACAAAAGGTAATGGTTTACCTGCATCCTTGAGTAAGCCTTGTTTACGATAAATTTGATCACCATCAGTGGGATAGTGATCCCGCCTGTTATAGTTTTCATTACGCACAAGAATCAGTCGTTGATTGCGTTCCCAGCTTTTGAGTCGATAGGCTCCTGCACCAACCGGATGAAACATAAACTGTTCGTGTCGTTCACCATCATGAAGCTGACCATCATAATAGGTAATCGCTTCGATAGGAACTGGTGAAAAGAAGGGCATGGCTAGCCAATACTTCAGTTGCGGATAAACTTTTTTGAGATGGATTTTAAACGTATAACGGTCTACTTTCTCTAGTCCCAAAACTGGCTTACTATAGTTAGCTTTACCCGCTTGTTGAGCTATTTTATAAAAATCTGTAAAGCCCATAATAAGTTCAGCAAATGTTTCGTACACAGGCGGCGAAGTTGGTGCCTTGATAAAGGGGTCAGCAATGCGTTTGATTGCATAAATAAAGTCATCACTGGTAACTTCGCGTCCTCGACCTCCCACAAAGCAAGGATCATTTTGAAAGAGAATATTTTTCTTGATTTTGAGTGTGTAGGTTTCGCCACCATCAGCATCGCGGGTACGCACTGGCATACCATCACCTAAAGCAGGAATTAACACAAAGGGTTTACGCTTGAGATAATGGTATTGATAGAGACTTTCATCGATATTGAATAGTACTTCTTGAGAAACCGAGTCATAGGTAACTTGCGGATCAAGACTGCGCGGATCCTCTTGGAGAGTTTGGTACCAAATAGTTTTGGGTGTGCCATTTGCCTTAAGTTCTACCTTGGGATAAGGATAGTTACTACAACCACTCAGAAATAGTAAAAAACTTGTTAACAGTATTGAAGTTGCGTGTTTCACTTATTTGCCCTTGCGTGCGAGAACTACTGGAATAACAGCAGTTAAAATAAGCCCGAAAAGAGCCACGATAAATAGATAATTAGGTTGGTTCCACTCTTGCTGCTTCTCAGCCCGTAACTGAGGATTAACTTTATAATATTTGAGACGATTAAAAGCTGTAGGATGAATCAAAATATGCTCAGTCCAAGGATGGCTGAAAGTGTAGTAGGCTTCATGATACAGATATAAATTGGGTACATCTTCATTCAAAATATCGATGAGCTTACGAATAATTGCATAGCGGGCGGGCGTATCTTCCATTTGTTTCATTTGATTATAGAGACGATCATATTCGGGATTATCATAACCAGAAGCATTGGTGTAACGATCTGTTTTGGAATAGAGCACGAAGAGAAAGTTTTCTGGATCAGGATAATCTGCTAACCAGCCACTACTACCTTTCATTTGAAAGCGGCCTTCTTGACCAATACTCAGTAATTGTGAGAATGTCACAAGACGGATATTAACGCGAATACCAATCTTAGATAACTGCTGGTCTAAAAATTGTGCTCTTTGCTGACTATCGCCGCCGCCTGCTCTATCAAACACATCTAAAACAAGAGGTTTACCTGTTTTAGGATTGATGCCATTTTCGTAGCCCGCTTCCTTAAGTAATTGTTTGGCACGATTGATATCATGACGTGCATAGGGAGCTTTATAATTTGGATCATAACCAAATAAACCTGGCGGTAAAATACTTTCTGGTTTGATATAAACACCGCTATAAAATGTATCAATAAAGCGTTTATTATCAAAGGCCATGACAATAGCTTGACGCAGCTTTTTGTTTTTTCCGACAATGGGATCATGCATATTAAAGTCATAATAAAACGTATCGACTTGCGTTATATATTGGGGTTTTACGCCTAACCGTTGAAACTCTGGTGTAAGTACACCATCACTGCTTACTACTTGCGGTAAGGTATCCTTTAGACCACGTCCATAATCACCTAAGCTATCGACATAGCCTTGACGAAATAATGTCCACATTGGGACAGTCTCACGAATAATATTAAAATAGGCTTCATCGACAAAAGGTAGTTCCTTGCCAGCATCTGCTAACAGACCTTTTGCTTGATCACCCGGTTCACCTGCGGTAGGGAAACGACCATAATGATAATTGGGGTTACGAGCTAAGATGATACGTTGATTGCGCTGCCAAGACTTGAGCTTATATGCCCCTGTGCCTACGGGATGAAACATAAATTTTTCATGCAATTCACCATTATGTACTTGTCCATCGTAGTAAGTCGTAGCTTCTACAGCAGTGGGTGCGAAAAATGGTAAGGCTAACCAAAATACGAACTGAGGATCAAGCTCTTTGAGATGAATCGTGAACGTATAGTTATCAACTTTCTTAATGCCCGAAATCTCTTGCTTATAATCTGTTTGCTTAGCACTTTTGGCGAGGTCATAAAATTCTTGTAAACCAACGATACTAGCAGCAAAAGTTGGGAAAACTGGACTGGCTGTGGGACTCTTGATAAAGGGGTCAGCAAGCCGTTTGATGGCGTAAATAAAATCATCACTGGTTAGTTCACGGCCTTTACCGCCAGGGAAACAAGGATCATCTTGGAAGAGCACACCTTTTTTGATTTTGATCGTGTAGGTTTCGCTACCTTGGGCATCCGGTTGGCGCGTCGGCATCTTATCAGCAAGGCTAGGTTCTACGGTAATGTGCTTTACCTTGAGATAATTGTATTGATAGAGCGTTTCGTCAATATTATTTAGGACTTCAGCCGATACCGTATCATAAGCAACCTGCGGATCAAAACTTTTGGGGTCTTCATTGAGTCCTTGATACCAAATTATTTTAGGCTGACCATCAGGTTTTAAGCCCGGGCTTGCATAGGGATAGTTGTTGCATCCCACCAAGAGCAGGCTCAAACTCAACATCAGCATTTGGCGAGTAGACACCATAATCGACACAAGCCAGAATTTGTCTTAGCCTACTGTATCAAAACAAGTTTGGGTCAACGTCTACAGGAAAACTTCGTTTTGGATCAATATGCACAGCTCCCGACTAGCCTGTTTTACAGAAATTTAGGATATGTTCCGCCGTAATTTGCGGATATTCGAGATGGGGCACATGACCGCAGTCTTTGATCCAGATCACCTTACTGTTAGAGATTGCTTGGTGAAATTTTAGGGCATTTTGGGGGTCAAGAATTTGATCGTGGTCTCCCCAAAGGATGAGTGTTGGTTGCTCGATTTGACCAATACGCTCATTGGCTAAGAAGTAACCACCGCTTTTCATAAAGGCTATGTTAGATCGATGCCAGCCCGGTATATAGGTGGGCAAGCATCCGCACAGCATTGCATCTTTTGAAGCTAAAGCTCGGTTGTAGTAAGAAAGCTCACTCGCCCGTTGCCGGAGTTTTTGACCCCGTAGGATGTCCACGGCTAAATAATCAAAGGGCGGGAATAAATAGCGCGCAAAGGGCGGAACACCGTTGGTATAGCCGACACTATCAATCAGGACAAGTTTTGACACACACTCAGGATAGGTCAGGGCAAATTCTAAAGCAGCCGCCCCTCCCATTGAGGCTCCCACCAAAATCACTGGTCGCTGAATCAAGGTTTGCCAAAAGTGATAGAGATGGGTGCGAATCGCAGCTGGCCCGTAGGCAATACCCGATAAACGTTCCGTAAATCCAAAACCCAGTAAGTCAACTGCCCAGGTTTCGTGAGTCGCAGCGAGCAACCCCAATAATCGCCGAAATTCGAGTACTGAGCTATCAAATCCGTGTAACAGCAAAATGGGTGATTCTGAGCTACCCGCCTGGACAAAGCTGCTAGGGATCGCTTGAGCAAGCAGTGGGGTAATGAGTGGTTCGCGGCGCAATTTTTTTACAAAAGCTACCGAGTCTGCTTCAGTAAGATGTTGCGCTTGCTGGGGTAAAAAATCAGTGATCATGGCTCCCAGTGTACCCAAAAAATTGCCTAGAGTGGCTTTGATAACTCTAAAGTCATATTCAGAGGGGAGCCACAGTGTGAAAAAATAAGGGTTTGGTACACAAGAGGCGTTATGGGACAACTGGCAGCAGTCGTAGGATTAGGTAAGTCAGGAGAAGCCGCCGCCTTGCTGTTGCATCACCTTGGTTGGCAGGTTGAGGTTTGGGATAGTCGTCAAGGTGAAGAGTTATGCTTGAGAACAACTTTATTGATACAAAAAGGCATAACTGTTTATCTAGGCAAAATATTTATGCCCAGAGTAGAGTTACACAAAGTGGTGGTTAGCCCCGGCGTGCCTTGGGATAGCTCATTTTTAGAAGAAGCACGGCAGCTGGGATTACAAGTTCAAGGCGAAGTAGACCTAGCCTGGGAATCCCTCAAAGTCTGCCCATGGGTTGGTATCACTGGCACCAACGGTAAGACTACCACCACCGCGCTGATTGAAGCTATCTGGCAGGGCAATGGTTGGCATGCTCCGGCTTGTGGCAATATTGGGCGACCCATTGGTCAAGTAGCCCTCGAGCCTGCTCCTGATTGGGTAATTGCTGAACTGAGCAGTTTCCAGATCGAACAAAGCCCGCAAATTGCGCCCCGCATTGCCGCTTGGACTACGTTTACGCCGGATCATCTCAATCGCCATGGCACCGTCGAACATTACAGTGCCATCAAACAAAGCTTACTTGACCGTGCCGAAACTATCGTAATTAATGGTGATGATCCGCACTTGATGCAGTTACGAGACCGCTGGCAGCAGGGGTTATGGACATCCACCCACGATGTGAGCGCACCTGTACACATCCACCGCGGGCAGATTTGGTGTCAAGGTGAAGTTGTTTTACCTGTGACCGAACTTCAAATTCCAGGCGTGCATAATCAACAAAATATTTTGGTGGCGGTGGCCTGTGCGCACTTAGCCGGAATTCCTCATCGGGTCATCGCGCAGGCCGTACGCAACTTCAGGGGCGTAAGCCATCGCCTTGAAAAGATCGGAGTTAAGCACGGTATTACGTTTATCAACGATAGTAAAGCCACTAATTATGACGCTAGTATCGTCGGTTTAGCGGCGATGGATCAGCCCGTAATCTTACTGGCTGGTGGTCAACTCAAAGAAGGTGATCCCCAACCTTGGCTTGAGATGATTGCCACAAAAACCCTACGAGTCGTACTTTATGGCAGTGCAGCCCCTAAATTTGCTCAATTGTTGACAGATTCTGGCTATAATGCCTTTCAAGTTTGCTTGACGCTCGACGAAGCTGTTGCTTTGGCCTGGGAAAAAGCCTTAACTAATTCCATTAAGATCATTCTTCTTTCACCCGCCTGTGCTAGCTATGACCAGTTTGCCAACTTTGAAGAGCGAGGACAGCGGTTTCGTCAAGCGTTTGACCAACTCCACCCCTGAAGCCTCAACGTTAGAGACCCTGATTTATGGCTGGCTGATTTTTGGTCTGGTTATTTTATACTCGGCTTCTTTGCCCGAAGGCGTCAAACTCTATCAACAGCCTTTACATTTTGTGGGCTTACAATTGGTCTGGGTTGTGATTGGCTTAGCTTGCTTTCAGATAATTATTCGCTTACCTCTGAGCTTTTGGTGGCGCTGGAGTCCGTTATTTTTCATAGGCGTATTTGTTGCCGTCCTACTAGCGCGCTTTACTGGTGTTAGTCTCAATGGTGCAGCCCGCTGGATTGCGCTCGGACCTTTTAATATTCAACCCTCAGAATTTGCTAAGCCAATGCTCGTCTTACAAACCACTTGGGTACTCAATCGTTGGCCTAGGCTGCCATCGTGGGCCAGGACTGGCTGGTGTCTGGCACTGCTGGGTTTGGTGGGCGCGGTTTTGGCGCAACCTAGTCTGAGTATGGCAAGTCTGATGCTATGTGTATTGGGACTGATGATTTTTATGAGCGGTTTTCCGCTACCTTGGCTAGGAGGATTATTACTGGTAGGCGCACCTTTTTTGACCCTGAAAGTAGCCACTACCAATTATCAAACTAGCCGCTTAACCGCCTTTGTTGACCCCTTTGCCCATGCCCAAGGCTCGGGATTTCAGGTGGTTCAGAGTATTTTAGCAATTGCCTCAGGTGGACTTTGGGGCGTTGGCTTTGGCATGTCGAGTCAGAAAGTAGGAACCTTGCCTTATCCTTACTCCGATTTTATTTTTGCTGTATTTGCGGAGGAGTTTGGCTTAGTTGGTGTTTTGGCTTTTCTGAGCTTTTTGGTAGTGTTTACATGGACTGGTTTGCAGCTGAGTCTACGTCCTAGCACACCACGCCCGATTGGGTTATTAGCTCTAGGCACAACCCTGATGTTAGTGATCCAGAGTTTGCTGCATCTTGCTGTTGTCACTAGTAGTGTGCCGCCGACTGGTATGCCTTTACCGCTGGTTAGTTATGGCGGCAGCGGTTTGGTTGCAGCTTTGGTTACAGCGGGTCTGCTGGTGCGCTGCGCGCGAGAGAGCGGTCAGGCACGCTTAGAAATCCTAGCGGGCGGCAAACCATGAACCAGTATCATAAAGTGAGCAGTCAGAGGTAAGGTCATGCATTCACTATTCGATTTCACGGTCAACGATATTACGGGTCAACCAATCGCGCTCAGTCAATATCAAGACAAAGTCTGTTTGGTCGTCAATGTTGCCTCTTACTGCGGCTATACATCGCACTACACAGGACTCGAGCAACTATACATGGATTACAAAGATGCAGGCTTAGTCGTGCTGGGATTTCCGTGTAATGATTTTGGCTCTCAAGAACCCGGTAGTGAAGCCGAGATCCAGACCTTTTGTACAACCCGCTATGCGGTTGATTTTCCGCTATTTGCCAAGGTAAAAATCAAAGGCAAAGATGCCTCCGGGCTTTACCAATTTCTCGGCGCTGGCGATGTGCAATGGAATTTTCATAAATTCTTAACCAACAAAAAAGGCGAAGTCATCAAATCTTTTCCTTCATCAGTCAGTCCCGATACCCCACAGGTGCGCCAGGCCATTGAGATGCTACTCGGGCAATAACTTAGTTTTTTGATCAGAATAACTGGGCTTTTTGAGACGAGTTTGCTGACGACCTTGACGTTCAATTTCGCGCTCGGTTTTGCCACGCCACAATAGACGAATTGGCGTGGCTGTAAAGCCAAGAGCTTCGCGCAGACGAACTTCGAGATATTTACGATAATTATCTTTAAATAATTTGGGGTCGTTAACAAACAGACAAAAGGTTGGCGGGCGCACACTGACTTGGGTGCCATAATAAAGCCGACCCTGTTTACCTTGACGACTAGCCGGAGGTGAGTGCCGCAGCAGAGCTTCACCTAATACTTCGTTAATGACCGAAGTTGTAACACGCCGGCGATGTTGGGTAATCGCTTCATCAATTAGCGGATACAGCTTACTGATTCTTTGCCCGGTCAGGGCACTGATAAATACTAAAGGCGCCCACTCTAGTTCGTAAAGCGTCTTGCGGACTTGATCGGTGTATTCAACCAACGTATAAGAATCTTTTTCAATTGAGTCCCACTTGTTGATCACCAAAATACAGGCACGCCCTTCATCTTTGATTTTTTGAGCTAAACGCAGCTCTTGTTCGTTTAGGCCTTCGAGGGCATCGACCAGCAATAACACGACATCAGCACGGCGCAGGGCTTGTAAGGAACGGACAACGCCAAAGGCTTCTACGCCATAATCGACGCGTGAACGTTTACGAATCCCAGCGGTATCAACAAAGCGATAGGTTTTACTTTCCCAGGTGACTAAGGTATCGATAGCGTCGCGGGTTGTGCCAGCTTCGGGAGCGACAATCGTACGTTTTTGTCCGACGAGGCGATTGAGCAAACTTGATTTACCGACATTAGGGCGTCCGACTAGAGCAATGGAAGGGTAGTCTTCTTCGGCAGACTCGGTGGGGCGCGGCGGGAAATGCGCGGTCACGGCATCTAATAAATCTCCGGTTCCTGAACCATGCATGGCTGAAACAGCGTAGGGCTCACCTAAGCCCAAGGCCCAAAAGTCAGCAGCTAAAGAGAGTGCTGTAGAAGGTTCTTCTAGTTTATTAACTGCCAAAACAACTTTAATTTTTTGACCACGTAACCAAGTTGCCAATTCTTCATCTGCCGCCATGATGCCCGTGCGGCCATCGACTAACAAGACCGCCACTTGGGCTTCAAGAATCGCTTGATCTACCTGTTCGCGAATCAAGGCTAGATAGGGCTGGTCATCTTCAAATACCACGCCACCAGTGTCTACTACCCAAAATCGCTGTCCTGCCCACTCAGCTTCACGGTATAACCGGTCGCGAGTTACCCCAGACTCATCGGCTACGATAGCTTGCCGTCCTCCGCAAAACCGATTGAGTAGGGTAGATTTGCCCACATTCGGGCGACCAATAATGGCGAGTACAGGTTGGGACATGGCAAATTATTTTGAGCAGACCTTCTATTATGACATGACATGTACCTAAAGTTAACTTTTAAGTAGACGTGTGGCAGCCCTCACAAGACCGACTGCGTGTTTTGCACCCACTTGTAGGGCAGGAATTTACTGATTTTAGTAAATACGTTCATTTACTAACATTTTTTTTGTAAGGGGACTGCTACTATTCTTAATGAATCGCCTGTATCCATGCTAGAGGGAGCCTTCATGGTTCAAGAACTACATGCCCCGGTCAAAACCGCCGAAATAACCCGTGAAGAAGGCTTCGTGCTGTACCGCGATATGGTACTTGGTCGCACCTTTGAAGACATGTGTGCCCAGATGTATTATCGCGGACGTATGTTTGGCTTTGTCCATCTCTATAACGGTCAAGAGGCTGTAGCGACAGGACTCAGTACCCTATTGCGTCCCGATGATTACAGTTGCAGCACCTACCGCGACCATGTTCATGCTCTGAGTAAAGGCGTTCCTGCACGCGCGGTGATGGCAGAGTTATTTGGTAAGGCCACAGGTTGTTCGCGCGGACGTGGTGGCTCGATGCACCTGTTTTCAGCCGCACATAATTTCTTGGGTGGCTATGCTTTCGTGTCCGAGGGCATTCCCATTGCCACAGGAGCCGCCTACAGTGCCAAATATCACGGTACGGATCAAGTCAGCGTCAACTTTTTTGGCGATGGTGCAACCAATAACGGCGCATTTTTTGAGAGCCTTAATATGGCAGCGCTCTGGAATTTACCGATCATTTATGTGGTTGAAAATAACCTCTGGTCGATTGGGATGCAGCACGCGCGCGCCTCATCGGTGACTGATATTTACAAAAAAGCCTTAGCCTTCGATATTCCTGGTTATCAAGTCGATGGTATGGATGTCTTAGCTGTGCGCCGTGCCGCTAAACAAGCCATTGAACGGGCGCGCAAAGGGGAAGGGCCTACCTTACTCGAGTGCAATACCTATCGCTTCCGGGGACACTCTCTAGCAGATCCTGACGAGTTGCGCGATCCGGCAGAAAAAGAATTCTGGCGCAAGCAAGACCCGATCAAACAACTCAGCCGTTATTTGCTGGAGTATAAATTAGCCACTGCCGAAGAACTCAAAGCCATTGACGAAGAAATTCAGGCGGTGGTGGATGATGCGGTTCAATTTGCTGATGACTCACCCGAACCACCAGTCGATGAAATTTACCGTTTTGTTCATGCTGAAGACGAGTAAATTTGCCTAGACTAAGCAACCACAGCTAAGCGGCTTGTCAAAGTTGTCTTAGTCTAAGAGCTATACCAAAACCACCCTATTAGCGAGCACACTCCCATGGCTGTGAAGTACTACTTTGAAGCATTGCATGATGCAATTCATGAAGAAATGACCCGTGATTCGGCCGTGATGGTGCTCGGCGAAGATGTTGGTCAATACGGCGGCTCCTACAAAGTCACGAAAGGCTTATACGAAGAATTTGGTGAATGGCGCGTACTCGATACCCCGATTGCCGAAAACAGCTTCGCAGGGATGGCCGTAGGCATGGCAATGACGGGAGTGCGCCCAATCATCGAAGGCATGAACATGGGCTTTTTGCTGCTGGCCTTCTCGCAGATTGCCAATAATGGCGGCATGGTGCGCTACACCTCAGGGGGTCAATTCACCGTCCCGATGGTCGTACGCGGGCCGGGTGGTGTGGGTAAACAATTGGGCGCTGAGCATTCCCAGCGTTTAGAAGCTTACTTCTATGCGGTACCGGGGCTCAAAATTATCGCGCCAGCGACGCCCCGTGATGCTAAGGGCTTACTCAAAGCTGCGATCCGCGATAACAACACAGTCCTATTTTTTGAACATGTGCTGCTGTACAACCTCAAAGAAGAGATCGAAGACACCGAAGACCTCGTGATTCCCATTGGGAAAGCTAATTTGCTCCGTGAAGGTACCGATGTCACGATCTTGACCTATTCACGCCAAGTTCATCACTGCCTCCAAGCGATGAAAACCCTGGAAGAAGAAGGCTATGACCCAGAGTTAATTGATCTGAGAACTTTGAAGCCCCTTGACCTAGAAATGATTGGAGCCTCGGTTTGTAAAACCCATCGTCTCTTGATTGTTGAGGAAGATTATAAGACCGCTGGCATTGGTAGTGAAATCATGGCCTTAGTCAACGAACATTTCTTTGACCAACTTGATGCACCCATGGTCAGACTCGCCTCTAAGGATATTCCTACTCCCTATAATGGACGCATGGAAGCAGCGACCATCCCGCAGGTCGCAGATATTATCCAAGCCGTGAAATCACTTGTGGATTAGCCATGTCGGTGCTCCAGCAGGCTCTCCAAATTTATCAGACCTACTGCGAGAACCAACACGCGGTTAAACCACTTGGCTTTGTCTATAACCATGAGACCCAGAGCCTCAAACTTCTGTTTAATTCTCCCGTTCTTTTGCCCGCAGAGGAGTTTATTCCCCTAGAGCACGTCCTTGAGGAACAGAAAACAAAAAATCTCCGTCAGTTTACTTAACATCTAGGGCAAACTCGTTTATACTTGGGGCATCACGCTCTTCCTAAGAGTGGGATAACTTAGTCCTTTTAGTTACTCGGTTCAGAATAGGCATTCGCTTCAATTCTCCGGGTTAGGGACAACACCTCGTTACAGCGATTCGGAGCAATCATGGCGATTTATGTTGGTAATCTGTCTTTCAAAGCCACTGAGCAAGACATCATTGATGTTTTTGCAGAATACGGCACTGTCAAATCAGTAAAACTGCCCACCGACCGCGAAACAGGCCGGATGCGTGGTTTTGCCTTTGTAGAACTTTCTTCAGAAGCCGAAGAGCAAGCAGCTATCGAAGCTCTTGACGGAGCAGAATGGCTAGGTCGCGACCTACGCGTCAACAAAGCCCAACCTAAGCCTCAAGGTGGCCCTGGTGGCGGCGGCGGTGGTGGTGGACGGCGTGAAGGTGGCTATGGCGGCGGCGGCGGTGGTGGACGACGTGATGATGGCGGCGGCGGCGGCGGACGTTACTAAGCTCAGTCTAAGCTAAAGCTATATCTCTCTACTCTCTCAATTTTATTGGGTATGATAGCGGAGAAAATCTTACAAAATATTTCCTCAGTGGTGTCTAACTACTGAGGTTTTTTCATAAATTCTCAGAGCATTTGTTACAGTAGGCAAAGTTTACTGCGAGGACTAATGACGGGTTTGACAAGCGTAGCTGCATCCCAAAAATCTTTACTTCAGTTAGTCAATGTGTCGAAACGCTTTGGCGATAAAGTTATTCTCGATAACGTAAATTTTGAGCTTTATGATAGGGAAGCTGTCGCGATTGTTGGCCCTTCGGGGACTGGTAAATCAACGATCTTACGTTTGCTCTGTGGCCTGCTCGCTCCTGATAGCGGTACCGTACTGATCGGTGGTCAACCCATTCACGAGATAGAAGCTACTAACTCAGAATTTAGTGTGCGGGTTGGGATGGTTTTTCAGCAAGCTGCGCTCTTTGATTCGCTGACCGTCGAAGAAAATGTCGGCTTTCTGCTGCATGAAAAAACCCATTTATCTGCTGCAAAAATTCGCGAAATTGTGCGCTACACGTTATCACGGGTCGGTCTCAAGGATATTGAAGACCTCTATCCAGCTTCGTTATCAGGCGGGATGCGTAAACGGGTTAGTTTTGCTCGCGCCATCATCGGCGATCCGGCCTTACACGAAAACCGTATTCAGGTATTGCTCTACGATGAACCTACCGCAGGACTAGACCCGATTGCCTCAACCGTGATTGAAGACTTGATTCGGGACTTACATAAAGGCGGTAATACCCATGCCTATATCGTCGTCACCCACCAAGAGAGCACGATTCGGCGGACAGCGGATCGGGTTGTGATGTTTTATCAGGGTCAAATTCGCTGGCAGGGCAAGGTTGCCGATATTGATCACGAGGAAAATCCTTATGTGCGCCAATTTTTTTCGGGTCAGGTCGTAGGCCCAATCGGCTAGACGAAAACTCAAGCCCAGAAACCGATACAATACCCATATGCTCAAACCTAACTCTAATCTGCGTCGGCTTGCGCCGTTCATTGCCCCTCAACGGCCTATTCTGACTTCTGCTTTTATTTGTATGTTAGGTTTTATTGCTTCGATGCCGGCTTTAGCTTTTTTGGCAGGACGACTAAGCAAATTTATTGGCGTAGGTGATTTATCTGCCATCACTGAATTAGTTTCAATTACTGTGGTTGTTTTTATTGTACGCGGTGCCTGTCAGTACGGTCAGGACGCGCTCATGGCAAAGGCTTCTTTACAGGCCATCACGGATTTGCGTAACCATATTTTTGCCCATGTTCAAACTTTAGACTTAGCTTTTTTTATGCATACCCGAGCTGGCGACTTATCCTACATGCTCACCACAGATATTGACCGTTTGACCGATGCCGTGCGCAGATTCTTTGCACAATTTATTCCCAGTATTTTGACGATTATTGCGGTGTTGGGCTGGTTATTTTATTTAAACTGGGCTTTGACCTTATTGACACTGACGGTTGCACCCCTACTCGGACTAACCCTGGCGGTTTTTGGTGCCAAATTACGAGATTTCTCCAGAGAAACCCAAGATTTATCTTCAGATTTGTCAGCTACCTTGACCGAGATTTTCGGGGGCATTCGGGTCATTCGGGGCTTTGCAGCAGAGCAGTATGAAATTGACCGCTTTAAAAAGAAGTCTGAGGCGATCCGTTCAGCTAATTTTCGTGGACAACAAATTAAAGCCATTCAGTTTCCCGTAGGCGGATTTCTGCAAGCGCTCGGCGTGTTGTTGGTCGGGTGGATCGGCGGCTGGCAGATCAGCACAGGACACTTGACCGGGGAGCAATTTGTCTCGTTTCTGACCGGCATTGGGCTTTTGATTGACCCGGTGATTTTGATTACGAGTAATTATAATGAGCTGACCCAAGTCGAGTCTTCAGCAGATCGTTTATTTGAGCTGCTTGCTGTCCAACCCCAGATTGCCGAAATCCCCGATGCCCTGGCCTTACCCACAGTGCAAGGTAATGTTGAGATTCAAAATGTTAGCTTTGGCTATCATCCCGAACGCCCTATCCTCAATCAAGTCAATATTTTTGGCGCTTCCGGCGAGGTGATTGCCTTAGTCGGGCCCTCTGGTGGGGGCAAGTCCTCTTTGGTCAATTTACTCAATCGCTTTTGGGACCCTCAGGATGGGCGGATTCTGATTGATGGCATTGATATCAAAACCGTGAAGCTGGATAGTTTGCGCCGTCAAATTGGGATTGTGCCTCAGGAGACTGTATTGTTTTCTGGCACTATTGCTGAAAATATTGCCTATGGACGGGCTGATATTCCCCGTAGTGGGGTCGAGCAGGCGGCTAAAATTGCCAATGCCCACACCTTTATTTTAGGATTTTCGAGTGGATATGAGACCCGCGTCGGTGAACGAGGTGCCAATTTATCAGGTGGTCAACGCCAACGCATTGCGATTGCGCGCGCTGTTTTACTTAATCCCAAAATTTTGATCTTAGATGAAGCAACCTCAGCCCTAGATGCCGAGTCCGAAGCGCTTGTCCAAGACGCTCTTAATAAACTGATGAAGGGCCGCACCGTATTTGTGATTGCTCACCGCTTAAGTACCATTCGCGATGCTGACCGGATTTTTGTTTTGGATGAAGGCAAAATTGTCGAACAAGGCTCCCATAGTAGCCTCCTCAAAAATAATGGTCTCTATACCCAGCTTTACACGCGACAAATGCAGCCAGTCACCAGTTTGGTCGAGGAATAAATGGAACCCCAATACCTGCTAGAACTAGCCCAAAAGATGGGAGCGCAAGCCGCTGAAGTCTATGTCAGTCGCGGTCAGGAAGAAAGTGTTAATTTTGAAGCCAATAGGCTTAAACAACTCGAGTCCGCTCTTACTGAAGGCTACGCCCTAACTGTATGGCAAGGCGACCAAGCCGGAGTCAGTGTGATGCATGGTGAGCCAGACCCAGAACTCTTGGTTGAGACTGCCTTACGCGCGCTCAAAGTTGCGCCTAGTCGTGATGTGCCGCGTAACCGCAATACTCAGATTAACCAGCAAATGATAGCGCTACCCTTGACTACTACGGAATTACGCCAAATCGGTGAAGCGTTAATTCAAGCCACCCGTACTGATTTTCCGCAACTGCTCTGTCATGCGGGCGTGAGCCAGAATGTCAGTGAGGTCTGGCTGGTTAACTCTGAGGGACTAGATTGTCGTTACCAAACGAGTTCGCGCAGTGCATCGCTGGTTTTAGAGTGGATTCGGGGTGATGATTTTTTGCAGGTCTACGATGGACAGACTGTACGTGAGGAACCACTAGATCAAGCGGGTATTGTCAGCCGTTGTCTAGAGCGGGTGCGCTGGGCTCAAGAAACCGCCCTAGCGCGTACCGGGACTTTTCCCGTTTTATTTACAGACCGCGCTGTATCGTTGCTCTTTGAGCCAGTCTTTAGTGCTCTGAGCGGACGCTTGGTTAGCCAAAAGGCTTCTCCTTGGTCGCAATCTCTAGGGGAAATGGTTTTACACCCCACGCTGACCCTGCGCCAAGACCCAACAATTGGGATGGGAGCGTTGCCCTTTGATGATGAGGGCACGCCCACCCAAGCGGTGACATTTGTCCAAGCGGGCGCACTACAAATGTTTTATGCGGACTTGAATACCGCTAAAGCCCTAGGCATTACTCCAACCGGTAATGGCTTTAGGGGCAGTTTGGGCAGTTTTGCAAGTCCCGGATTAATCAATATGTTGCTGCCTACAGGAACGACAACCTTTATGGAAATGGTGCAGTCTTTAGAAGAAGGCTTGATCGTAGACCAAGTGATGGGTAATAGTGCAGGACTGAGCGGAGACTTTTCGGTCAATGTCGAGTTAGGCTACTGGGTCAAACGCGGCGAAATAGTCGGAAGGGTCAAAGATACGATGATTGCCGGGAATTGTTATCCTCTATTGCAATCAGAGCTGATCTTGAGTCAAGAGGCGAGTTGGCAAGGTGATTTATATACGCCTCATCTGCTGTTGCCAAAAGTAGCGGTGACGGATTAGGTATCGCCACTTTTGATAACTTTTTGACCTTGCCTAACTAGGGGGTGACGCTAGGGTAACGACTACACCATTTAAATCACGAATAAACGCGATAGTTTGTCCCCAAGGTTTGATTTGAGGTGCTTTGAGGGGGGTTGCTCCCGCGGATATAGCGGCTTGGTAGCTAGTTTCTACCTCTGGTGTCAGGAAAGAAAGATGAATGCCAGGAGCCGGTAGTGCAAGGCTATTTTTGGTATAGCCAATGAACCCGTCAGGCACTTCACTATTTTCAAGCTGGGCGCTAGAGAAGACCAGTGTAATCCCGCCTGTCGCTAATTCAGCATAGGCTTGGGTGAAGAGGCTACGGGTTAAACCAAAAACTTTTTCATAAAAATCGACGGTTTGGGCAACATCCTGAACGTGGACAATCACATATCCGAATTGCATGAATAGCACCTGAGTGAGTACACACTTACTATAAATGAGCACTCACTCAAAGTCAATAGTTGCGTCAATATTCAGGGTTGGATGGTCAAATCCAGATTTACTGCCTATCATGAGTGTGTATTTACTCAGGAATTTTATGCAACCCAGCTTGACCCGAGTTCATATTTTAGCTGCGGCTCATCAAGTTATCCGAGAGCGGGGGCTAGCTGGTGCGACCACTAAAGAAATTGCCCGTCGGGCTGGGTACTCTGAAGGGAGTATATACAATCACTTTCAGGATAAACTGGATCTCGTCAGTTGTGTGATTGCCGAGAACTTGCCGGATCTTTGGGTGACCGTGCAAGAGCTAACACAAAAGGTAGGTCAGGCTACCGTACAGGCAAATCTGGAGCGGGTTGCAGAGGTGGCACAGATCTTTTTTTACGAAATGATTCCTCTTTCCAGTGCGGTGTTTGCCGACCCCGAGCTGCGCCGTCGGTATCGAGACCAAGTAGCTAAAACTGGAGGGCCGATCAATGACTACCAGGCGATCTCAGCCTATATTCAGGCGGAGCAGACGTTGGGTCGTCTTACTTCTGAGCTAGATGCTGCTACCATGACTTTGGCTCTGCTCGGCTCTTGTCATGAGTACGCGTCTTTGGCTCACGTTCTTACGCCAGAACAGATGCCAGTCCCTCCTGAAAAGTTTGCCCAGCGGGTAGTAGCAGCTTTATTGTCTAAGACGTGATAGTAACTAGTTAGTCTTTTGGCAGTGGAAGATCACTAATCTCACGGTGTCATCATAAGGCCACTATTCAGATGGTAATAGGTCAAATCCTGCCGCTAACATGGCTTGTTTGAGGGTATTAAAATGCCTACGAGCAGAATCTAACCAACGTGTATAACTCGCAGGACTCGCCTGCACCAAAAGATCATCAAAGTCAGCTGGCATCTCTAAGGATTTGCCTTGAGCCGTGACGCAGAAAGACTCATCTGTGAAGGAGGGAATCCCCCGCTGTAGTCGCAAGACTTAGTGGCAGGAGGATGTCCATACAAAAATTAGGGTGGGAGTACGTTAAGATCAACCCGTACTTCTAGACCGCTGTTATGCCCTTCACTGCTGAGCAAATCAAAGCCCAACGTCTGACCTCGCGTGAATATGAGCGCATTTGTGACTTACTCGGGCGTGAACCAAATTTTAATGAATTGGGCATGTTTGGGGTGATGTGGTCAGAGCATTGTTGTTACAAAAACTCAAAACCCCTACTCAAAAACTTTCCGACTACAGGTAAACGGGTCTTGCTTGGGCCTGGGGAAAATGCTGGGGTTATCGACCTAGGTCAAGGTATTCAGATTGCCTTCAAAATTGAGTCTCACAATCACCCCTCAGCTGTCGAGCCTTATCAGGGGGCAGCCACCGGGGTTGGCGGCATTTTGCGCGATATTTTTACGATGGGTGCGCGCCCGATTGCGGTGCTTAATTCTCTGCGCTTCGGCCCACCGGATACGGCGCGTAATCGTCTGTTGATTAGCGGTGTAGTCGCTGGTATCTCAGGCTATGGCAACTCGGTCGGCGTACCAACGGTGGCGGGCGAAGTCTATTTTGACCCTTCTTATAATGGCAATCCTTTGGTTAATGCCATGGCCATTGGCATCATGGAATTACCCGAGATCATGAAATCTGGCGCGCAGGGCATTGGTAATCCAGTCGTCTATGTCGGTTCGACCACTGGACGTGATGGCATGGGTGGCGCGAGTTTTGCGAGTGCCGAACTCAGTGAAGCCTCAGAAAAAGACCGTCCGGCAGTACAAGTAGGTGACCCGTTTTTAGAGAAACTGCTGATTGAAGCCTGTTTAGAGGCTTTTCAGACGGGGGCTGTGGTTGCCGCTCAGGATATGGGAGCGGCGGGACTGACGTGTTCGACCTGTGAGATGGCGGCAAAGGGCGGGGTAGGGGTGTCGCTCGATCTCGACCGAGTGCCCGTGCGCGAATCCGGCATGACGCCCTACGAATATCTGCTCTCCGAATCCCAAGAACGGATGCTACTAGTGGCGCAAAAAGGCCGTGAACAAGAAGTTATGGCAATTTTTCAACGCTGGGGCTTGCAAGCTGCCGTAGTCGGAGAAGTTTTAGCTGAACCCTTGGTCAAAATTTATCACCAAGGTCATTTAGTCGTTGAAATTCCCGCCCTAGCACTTACCGAAGAAGCCCCGCTTTACCATCACAAAATCTTGAGTGAGCCGCCAGCTTACATTGACACTGCATGGCGTTGGCAGCCCCAAGCCCATCACTTGGCCTGTCAAGATTACACAGCGGTGCTCAAACAATTGCTCACCAGCCCGACGATTGCCTCAAAACGCTGGATTTATCAGCAATATGATTATCTCATTCAAAATAATTCGCTCTTGATCCCCGGCGCCGCTGACGCTGCTGTGATCCGGATCAAAGACCAGTTGGGTTTGGCGGCAACGGTTGATTGTAATAGTCGCTGGGTTTATCTTGATCCCTATGAAGGCGCCAAAGCAGCGGTAGCTGAGGCTGCTCGTAATCTGACTTGTGTTGGTGCGCTCCCGATTGCAATTACCGATAATCTAAACTTTGGCAATCCTGAGCGTCCCGAGATCTTCTGGCAATTAGCCGAAAGTTGTCGCGGTATTAGTGATGCCTGTCGGGTCTTGGATACACCAGTGACCGGGGGCAATGTTTCTTTGTATAACGAGATTTTGGATGCTACAGGTAATCGGGCAATTTACCCAACTCCCACCATTGGCATGGTCGGCGTCGTCGAAGACTTGGCTAAAACCTGCACCTTAGACTTCAAACAAGTCGGGGATTTTGTGATGTTGCTGGGTAAGTTAACTGCTGGCTTAGGCGGGTCGGAATATTTAGCTGTGGTTCATAACCTCGTCGCGGGTCGTCCTCTGGCTGTGGATCTAGACCTCGAAAAACGGGTGCAACACTGCTGTTACCAGCTTATCCAACAAGGCTTAGTACACTCGGCCCATGATTGCAGTGAAGGCGGTTTGGCGGTGACGCTGGCCGAGTCGTGTTTTCCTCAAAATCTCGGTGTTGCGATTACCTTACCGCTAGATACAGCAGCACAAACCCTATTTGGAGAATCAGCTTCGCGGATCGTCATCAGTGGCGCGGCTAGGGATCGAGAAGCGGTCTTAAATTTTATAGACAGTTGCTTGGCTGCGGATGAATTTTACGCTCTCGGAACTGTAGCCACGGATAAACTAAGCATCAGCACTGCCACAGCAAACTTGATTGAGGCTCCGGTCACTGAGCTATGTGAGCTGTGGGCTAATAGTCTGGAACAAAAAATGATGCCTTGCGCTGCGGATTAGAACATGACCCATCACTAACCTTTACCCCACCAATGCTGCCAAACACCCAAGCGCATGATTAGCCACAGCACAACTACAGCCCCGATACAAAACCAGGTGCTTTTGGTAACGAAATCATAAAACTCAGTGACCTGAGCACGGGTAAAGTTAAACAGAAGTTTTTCTTCGGCAACGGTACCGTATTTGTCGCCTAGTGTGTCTTTACGTCGTTTGCTATCG
Organism: Gloeobacterales cyanobacterium; assembly: GCA_038226175.1. Classification (GTDB taxonomy): domain Bacteria; phylum Cyanobacteriota; class Cyanobacteriia; order Gloeobacterales; family Anthocerotibacteraceae; genus JBBRQP01. The sequence goes on along the minus strand of JBBRQP010000010.1, from coordinate 4,134 downwards.
CCCATCGTCAGCACCTGCTTGTCTACTTTAGACTAACGTTTAAAAAAGCTCTTGACACGATCTAACCAGGATCTTTTTACGAGTACCGCCAAAACAATCGGGTCACGCAGCTTATCTAAAGGCTGATAGCCATATTCAAAAGTTGCTTCTTGACCACGTAATTTAGGAAAAGTCTTGAGCGCATTGGTATTTAACGTCAACCGTGAACCCATAATCGCTTCATCAACCTTGTCAGCCGGAGCTGCAATCGTGCCTGCCGGAAACCAACGGCCTTTTTCGCCAGTACGCACATAGACGCTGTAGGCTTCGCCGCCTTTTTTGGCAATATAGTCTTCGAGTTCTTTTTTGCCGTAGTCCGATTTCTTTTTGGCTGGGGTCGTACTAGGCTTGGGTGGTGGTCCAAAGCCTTTGAAATTGCTGGATTCTTCGTCACTCACGGGCATAACTCAAGGTAATTAGGTCTATTATCTCTCACCTCAAGCTATTGATCTTTTTGCTACAAAACTTTTTTGTAGGGCAGCGGCGATCTTAGTCAAGACAGTGTGCCAGTCCCCCGACGTAGACTGACGAAAGAGTCGCATATGCGGATACCAAGGACTATCTTCGCGGTCTCGCAACCATCGCCAATCGGCACTAAATGGTAATAAAATCCAGGTGGGTTTACCCAAAGCACCCGCTAAATGGGCGACGGAAGTATCGACTGTAATCACCAAATTCATTTGGCCTAGGGCATAGGCCGTATCCCGAAAATCAGCAAAGTGTACGCCCAAGTCCAGTACCTGATCACGGTAAGGCACGAGTTCTGCGTTGCGCTCACCTTTGTAGAGTGAGCAAAAAGTCAGGTCAGACTGTCCAAATAAAACACTAAATTGTTCGAGTGGACAGAACCGCTGTAGATCAAGACGGGCCGTCATCGGCGTGAGTTTGGCAGACCAAACAAAACCAACTTTGCGCCGCTCTGTTGTAAGTTGACCTAGCAGTTCGGTGATTTTGTTGGTAGTCGGCATTTCTGGTATGGCGAGATAGGGAATCTCTTGTGGAATAGTATCAAGTTGGGTTTTGAAGATACCGGGCAAGCTCAAGAGCGGTGCATACACATCAAATGGCGGTAAAGGTTCACCTAATGCCACAACCTGATCCACACCGGGGCAGGAGCTGAGCAGTTCTTTGAGTGGTGCTTGGCATTGCACAATAACTAGGCCGCCTTGGGCTTTGACCAGAGCAGCATAGCGGATAAATTGTAGGGTATCGCCTAGTCCCTGTTCTGAATATAACAAGATAGTCTTTTGACCCAGAGGACTGCCATCCCAGCGTGGTTGGCGCACATCACGAATATCGGCAATTTGCGAAGGTAATTGCCAACGCCATTCGTACTCCTGCCAGCCAATATCAAAATTCCCATTCATCAGTTGGGCGGTGGCGTAATTGAAATGTCCTTGCACATGCTGGGGGTCAAGTTTGAGAGCTTTTTGGAAATAGGCGATTGCGTCGGTAAGATTGCCTTGTTCTTGTGCCACATAGCCCAAGTTGATATAGCCAGGAGCCAGGTTGGGATTGAGGGTTAGGGCTTGCTGATAATGGGGTAGAGCAGCTTGCAAATCGTCTTGATTATGATAAGCCCGACCCAAATAGAGCTGCGCTTCGGCCCAGTTGGGCTGTAGGGCAATAGCTTGGCGAAAACTCGCAGCGGCCTCTGCCCAAGCGTATTCTTTTTCCCAAATAATACCGAGTTGGTAGTGAGCATCGGCACGGTTTGGCTCAAGCGTGAGTACCTGCTGGAAATAAGGACGCGCCGCTTCAGTTTTTTCTTGGCTCAGTAACAAGTGACCTAGGGTGTACAGAGCTTGGGTGTAATTGGGCTTGAGCGTAAGGGCTTGCTGCAAATGAGGCAGGGCTTCGACATAGCGTAGTTGGTGATAGTAAATAAGTCCGAGATTGTAATGATAGGGCGCGACGGTAGGATTGAGGCTAATCGCTTGTAGTAGAGCATCCTGGGCTGCGTCGGCTTGTCCCATTTGATATAAAACAAGAGCAAGTCCTTGGTGGGCATCACTATGACGGGGGTTAGCGCGTAATATTTGCCCATAAGACTGCATAGACTGCTTGAGCTGACCAGTTTGTTGCTGTTTACGGACGATGGCTAGGGCATCAGCGATTGTAACCACGGGCGTATTCCAACTCCTCACCCTTTATACCTGATTTGTTGTTTTTTTTGGTGTAAGCCAGTAGTGTCTATTAAAAAGAACTTTTCTGCTATCCTAGATAAGTTGCTCTTTAGTACGCTATCGACCCAATGCCCACAACTGAATAGGCCGCAGACCACAGGTGTTCAGAAATGAACTTAATCTCCTGTCGAGGCTAAACGCACCATCTATTACAGATTAGGGCGGGGGTCTCGGTTGGTACTGAGCCCTATTTTTTTATGGAAAACAGGTCATAGGCGGGAGGTTAGACTATGCCCAAAAGAACAGCTACCAAAAAACAAGGCCGTACCTCCAAAGAAGTCACCGTCGGTGAGATGCAAGAACTGCTTACGCGGACTAATCTCTTACTGGTCGTTGATTATCGGGGTTTGACCGTTGCCGAAATTTCCGAATTACGCAAACGGTTACGTCCCCATGAGGGTTACTGTCTGGTAGCCAAAAATACGCTCATGCGCCGGGCGATTGCCGCAAGCGCGTGGGAGCCGACCGCCCAACTGCTTAAAGGCCCCTCGGCTGTGCTGTTTGGCTGCGGCGATATGAAAGCCTTATTGACGACTTATGAAGGGTTTGTCAAAGACAGCAAAAAAACTGAATTGCGCGGCGGCGCGGTTGCTGGATCTGTGTTGACCGTTGAACAGGTCAAAGCAGTCGTTGATTTGCCTTCTCGCGAACAACTCTTTGCCAAAGTGGCGGGTGCCTTGCAAGTCATGCCCACACGCATTGCCGTGGGTATCAAACAAGTCCCAACCAAAGTGGCGATTGCCGTCAACGAAAGTCAAGCCCAAGCCTTTTATGCCATCGGCGCACTCAAGGCCAAGCTCGAAAAAGAAGACAGCGCACCTGCTCAAGATGAAGCAGCTTAACCTTAACTACCGGAGAATTTCTCATGTCTGAACGTGTTGATCAAATTATTGAATCCCTGAAAACTTTGACCTTGCTAGAAGCGGCTGACTTGGTCAAGGCCATCGAAGAAACCTTTGGTGTCAAAGCTGAAGGCGGCGGTGGTGGTGGCATGATGATGCCGATGGGTATGATGGCGGCTGCCCCGGCTGCCGAAGCTGCTGCTCCCGTAGAAGAACAAACTGAGTTTGACGTGATTTTGACCGATGTCCCCGCTGACAAAAAGATTGCCATCCTGAAAGTGGTTCGCACCATTACTGGTTTGGGTCTCAAGGAAGCCAAAGACTTGGTGGAATCTGCGCCTAAAGCGGTCAAAGAAGGCGTTTCTAAAGATGAAGCTGCCAAAATCAAAGCTGAACTGGAAAAAGAAGGCGCAAAAATCACCGTTAAATAGTCTTTTTTGCTCCTGCTCCCGCTTATGTTAGCCTGTGCTTTCTAATAAAGCCTTGCCAACGCAAGCGGGAGTTTCTTTGACATGATCCCCGTCCTGAAGGCACGGGGATTCCCTAAAGCGCTCTAGGTTATTTCTGCTTGACTGAGTATCCCTCGGCTGCAAAAAAAGCAAATTTGAGTGTGTTTCTCTTGCTATAGTATGTCGCGCGGAAGCTGAGTATGGGAGTGGGCGAGGTATCCATAATGGCGTTTGCACATTGCCAAAAGATCACATCAAAACGCTGTCTTGTTAGCCTTGATTGCGCGTAGCGGCAGGAGAGGGCTTTATATCACTTCCGCTAGACAGTCATCTATGCCCCAGCATTGGGGAGCCGACTATTTAAGCGAAAAGAGTATTAGACCCATTATTTCCGTAAAGCAAGAGGAAAAATCTATGTCAGTTCCTAAGTTCAAAACCTATAGCAATTCTAATCAATTCAATCGCATCCTGATCTATGTGACGACTCTCGACGCTCATGCTGAGGCATAGAGCGTGGGCTTCCCTGCAACACCAGCTGTCGCTACGGTTACTCGCTCACCGTGCGTCCTTAAGCCGCCTGGAAGGCGGGCTTAGGCAATGTTCTTGATGTTGATAGCG
>JBBRQP010000009.1:0-63741 GCA_038226175.1 Gloeobacterales cyanobacterium | reverse complement strand
GTTGCCTTGAGCAAGCAGAAAAATGTCGCTAGGAGATGATATGGTAATATAGTGCTGAGATAGAAATCTAGACCCCAATTCAAGGCAGAGTCTCGCTTAACTTAGACCCATTTTTGTCCCAACAACCGGATCCACCATACCTATAACTTTGTTTCCCTGGCTACCTAGTCTATGTCTAGCCAAACAGGTTTGCTAGGGGCGGTAAGATAAGGTAGAAGAAGAAACGGGATTAAGGTAGTGTATGCATGTGGCTTGGCTTGGTAAGAAATCTCCCTTTTGTGGCAATGTTACCTACAGTCGGGAAATTACCAACGGCTTGAGCGCATTGGGACATCGGGTAAGTTTTTTATATTTTTCTCAGGATTGCGAAGAAGAATCCGCTACCGAAGTGGCCTTGCCCTACTTGTATCGTTCTCAGGCGTACACGATCCCTGCCTTACCAGCGCGTAAAATTTTGACCGAAGCCCTACGAGAATTGCGTCCTGATGTCGTCCATGCTTCACTGACGCTTTCGCCCTTAGACTTCATTTTGCCGGAAGTGTGCGAGGAAATGGGCTTACCCTTGGTGGCAACGTTTCATCCGGCTTTTGACCGTCGTCGTCGTAATATTACCGCTAATGCCCAATATTTGACCTATCAGCTCTATGCCCCATCTTTAGCATTTTATGACCGGGTGATTGTTTTTTCGGAGTTACAGCGCGAGATGTTAGTGCGGTTGCATATTCCTCGTGAACGTATTGCCGTGATCCCCAATGGCGTCGATGTCGATAAATATAGTCCAGGAGTTTCGACAATCAAACAAGAACTCCGTGCCGATCATCTGTTTGTCTACATGGGACGGATCAATCCCGAAAAAAATGTCGAAGCTCTACTCAAAGCATGGCAGCTTTTGGGTTTTGGTGTCGGTGCGAAATTGGTGATTTTGGGCGATGGGTCATTGCGCATGGCTCTACAAAATACCTATCCGAGTTCCGAAGGCGTGGTTTGGCTAGGCTATGTGCCAGAAGAAGAACGGCGTATTGAGATTTTGCGCGGGGCTGATGTATTTATTTTGCCTTCCAAGATTGAAGGTTTATCCCTGGCCTTGCTCGAAAGTATGGCCTGTGGGGCGGCCTGTGTGGCAACTGATGTCGGTGCTGATGGCGAAGTCCTCAAGGGTGCAGGTATTCTTCTCGAACCCCAACAGGTGACCGCCCAGCTCCAAGCAATTTTACCGATGTTTATTGAACATCCCGAACTCAAAAAACTCTTTGGTCAAAAAGCCCGTCAGCGTGTCCTCGAAGCCTACACGCTCAAAGATAATATTGCAGCTCTAATTCGCATGTACGGGGAAATCATCCAACCTTCGCGGTATCAAGCCGTGCTCTCGTCTTAAATATCTTATTACTGACCTATGGCAGACGGCTAGTCACAAGACTTTCTTGATCAAGTTAATGCGCTAACATAGTCAATAACTGAGCCGTTATCTTTAGGATTGGAAAGATGAATATTCAAGCAATCTTACATGAGCAAAATGTTATTGACTCTGATCCCAACATCATGAGCGGTGTGCCAGTGTTCACAGGAACCCGCGTGCCATTACAAACTTTTTTTGATTACCTAGAAAGTAAAACTGGTCTGGCAGAATTCCTAGAAGATTTTCCTCACTTACAAAATCCTGCTTTGTGTGTCTTGGAAGTTATTGCGCAGGAAAAAACGATTCGTGCGCATCCTGCCCGGTTAGCCCGGTGAGAATATCAAGGTCATTAGGCTCGTTCTGCCAAAGCCGCTAGCGGAAACCAGATCGGTGGGGTCGGTACAGCCCCAAATTTGATTAGTGCGTAATCACCGCGAATCTCAAGAATCTCGCCCGGAGTCTGAAAAATATAAGGAGGCCAACGCTTATCATTCGCTAAAGTCATGTCTCCGGTCATGGCTTCCGCTACCGCAGTGACAAATCCACCTTTTTTGATTGGCATCACAGGACTCCCAGCATAAAGAGGTTAACAACAGACTATGGCGACTCCCGTCTATCCGTCAGTATACTAAGATTTACTCGCTGGGAATGGATATGCATAGCAAAGTTGTAGAACGCCTCCAAAAACATGTCTTAGCTGATGGAGAGCGCGTCATCGTAGACCTCGACCGTTCCCATGGCTCAATTTTAGTTGATGCCGAATCTGGACAAGAAATGGTCGATCTGCATGGCTTTATTGCTTCATTGCCAATTGGCTATAATCACCCCAGCGTAGTCGAAGATGATGCTTACCAAAAGAAATTAAATAAGGCCAGTCAGTACCGCGTTGCGATCCCCGATATTTATCAAGTTTATTATGCTGATTTTGTTGAAGCCTTTGCCAGCACCTTTCCCGCTGAATTTCAGCAGCATTTATTTTTTATTGACGGCGGCTCAGTTGCCGTAGAAAATGCCATGAAAACCGCTATGGACTATAAGCTGCGGCGTAATTTTAACCGTGATGTCCATGGCAAAGGCTACCAAGTAATGCACCTAAAAAATGCTTTTCATGGTCGTACCGGTTATTGCATTTCGGTGACCAATACCAATGACCCCCGCAAATTCGCCCATTTTGCTAAATTTGACTGGCCGCGCATTGATGTCCCGTCACTCTATTTTGATCTTGAGGGCACAGCTCATCGGGATGTAGAAGGTGAAGAACGCGCTTTAGCTCAGATGCGGCGCATTCTTGGCTATTGTCGAGTCGATGATGTGTGTGCAATTTTGCTCGAAACAATCCAAGGCGAAGGCGGCGACCGTCACCTCAGCGAAGAATTTCTCAAAGGTGTTCATGCCCTAACCCGTGAATTTGACTGCTTGCTAATCTTTGATGAAGTGCAATGCGGTTTTGGCACCACGGGTAAATGGTGGGCTTTTGAACATACCGGGGTCAGTCCTGATTTGATTGCTTTTGGCAAAAAGACCCAAACCTGTGGTGTTGCCGCTAATCATCATATTGATAGTGTACCTAATACTTTTACAACACCCTCGCGGATTAGCTCAACTTGGGGTGGCCAATTGACCGATATGGTGCGCTGCGAAAAAATTATCCAAGTCGTGCGCGAGGAAAATCTACTCAGTAATATTGCCGTGCAAGGTGAATATTTACTGAGTCGGCTGCGTGAATTTGCCCAACAAACCCAGCTCATTGCTAATGTCCGAGGACGTGGTGGTTTCTTAGGATTTGATGTGGCAGATATGGCGATTCGTGATCAAATCCGCGAAGCTGCCAAACAAGCCGGATGCTTATTTTTGGTTTGTGGTGAGGTGAGTCTGCGCTTTCGTCCGGCTCTAACGATCCAACAGTCAGAGATTGACCGGGGGCTGGAGATTCTTTTTCCTGTCATTCGTCAGTACGGCAAAGCGATGGTTTAACAAAAATAGCTCCCATGCTTCACTGATAATACAGAAGAAATTTTCTCGTGACAGCTAGCGATCCGAAGGAAAACAAGCCTCTTATGCATGAACTCAAAATTAAACGCCTACATCCTGATGCCAAAGTGCCACACTATGCCCAGCCCGGTGATGCGGGTTTGGACTTATTTGCAGTCGTTGCCGTAACCTTAAAACCCGGTGCTTGGGCTTTGGTTGATACGGGTATTGCCCTAGAGTTACCGCCGGGTACTGAGGCCCAAGTGCGTCCGCGCAGTGGACTTGCCCTCAAGCATGGCATCACCTTACTCAATAGTCCTGGCACCATTGATCAAGGTTATCGGGGCAACATCGGGGTCATTATGATCAATCATTCTGCCGTAGATTTTTTGGTCACCGTCGGCATGAAGATTGCCCAACTTGTCGTCAAGCCTGTGCTGCAAGTCACGGTAACGGAAGTCATTGCGCTCACTGATACTGTGCGTGGTAGTGGTGGATTTGGCTCGACAGGTCTAACTTGATTACCAAAATGACCAGGTTTGGGTGAGCAGGACATAGATACCTAAACCAAGATTTGTGACACTATGGGCCACGATTGAAGTACGAATTTCTTTGCGCCAATAGACTAAGCCGCTATAGATCATGCTGGCCAAAATTCCAGCGAGCCAACGGTCATGCTCTAGGCCAAATAGGAGATTAGCTAACACAAACGAGACCCAAGTAAAGGTGCCCAGAGCAACCCGCTGATAGTCTTCTTGGTCAATCAAAAAGCGCAATAACCAGGCCCGCCAAAAAAGTTCTTCTAGGATGGGTACGACCAAAAATGACCCGCCTAGACGTAAGGCAACCGTTAGCCAATCGGTCGTTATATTACCCGTAGTAAACGGATTAAACCCTGGTGCTTCTGATAGTTTGGGATAGATATTATCCAGCCCAATCCACAGCGCTAAAACCAACAAGCCGACCGGAAAAGCACTCCAATGAAACTGCCAAACCGTAAGCTCTGCGTAAGACTTGCGGTAATACCACAGCAAGCCTAGTCCAAGCAGAGTTTTGAGGGGATAAATCACATAGGTTCCGCCCGGAATAAATTCGGTAACTGCCGTCAGCGCAATAAAAACCACAAATGGAATCGTGTAAGGATTAAGTAATTCTGGGGACTTACTTGGTGGAGCCGCCATGTTGACTTATCCTTGTTTGAGAGCTTGACCAACGTTGTAATTTAAACCATAACTCCATGCTAATAATTGATACCAAAGGCGTGGATTAGTCTGTTCAAGTTGTGGCTTTAGCTGTTGCAACACATCAGGCAACCAACCACCAAGAGTTGCACGCATCAAACTATGCCAGGTAAATTCCAAATAGGTAGGAAACCAGCGTAAAGCATACTCCCAACCCGTCAAATCCCAAATCCATACCAAGAGCTGCGGGTTTTTGCGTGCTGCGCGTAGAGCCATGCGATTAAAGGCCAACCAGCCCGCCCGGTCTTTGATAAAATCATCTACCGTATCCGGGTCTTCATCACTAAGAATACCAAAGAAAGTATTGAGAATAGCGTTGACACGCTCTGGAGGTAACGTTCGACCTGTGGGTACCATCATGCCCTTTGAAAACAACCAAGTGACCGCGACATTACTTTGGTAGGCGCGTACCCGATTGAGGTCATCAGCAGTTAGCAGGTCATGGCGTAAAGCTGTAGCTAATAAATCAGTTAACCGTGGTAAATTACGCACCAGAGAACCAAAGCCTGTAAATACTAGAGGCGACTGTAATGAAGCGGCATCCCCAATGGCAGCAATACGGTCGTATCCCGTCATGCGTGATTGTTCTGAGCTACTAAAATAGGCGGGAATATAGCCAAAAGTAGCTTTTTTAAAGTGAATTTTATCAAGATCACAGCGTTTATATTCAGGCAAAATGGCAAAGAAATCTAAATATAAAACGAGCAGAGAACCGGGATTATCAACATGAACTTCATGGTAATAAAACAAGTAAAATGTTAATTCATCTCCTCGACCCGGAAATAGTTCCCAAATCAACTGGCGTCCTCGAGAAATATCACCATGAGAATATAATACATCGCCCAAGTTATGATCCCAGACTTCAGGCTCGAAGCCTTCAATTACGGCACCTACGGTTGGGCAAACCGAATTAAAGGCTCGACCACCATTGATTTGTTGGGCAATCGGTGAAGCTGACCCCATCGCATCAATGACTAAACGCGTGCTCCACTGCTGCTGCTCTCCCGTTTTGAGATGGACTGCATCAATCAAGACACTTTGATCACTGAGAGTAGCTTTTTGAAATTCTATAAAATCAAAAATATCCCCGCCACAAGCGCGCAGTTTTTCACCACAGAGTTTGAGTAATTTCTCAGCATCCAAGGCAACATTCAAGACCGTTGGCGTGTGTAATACTCTGCCCCGAGCCGCAAGCGGCGCATTACAATCAAAAAATTTATTAAACCCGTCACGATACTCTTGAATAATCAAACTTTCCATCTCAGCACGGGTGAGCAAGCCAATTTCAACAAGAGTAATTAATTCTTTGCGGGAAATATTCCACTCACGATTCATACCACCAAATTGCATCCGCTCGATAACCGCTACTTTGAAACCTAATTGTGCCATTTTGGCCGCGTGAATAATCCCAAGAGCCGCACCGATATAAATCAGGTCATATTCAGGTTTGGGAACCACCTCACTGCGGAAGACAACCTGTTTTGGGGTTTGCGGATGGGTGACGCCTTCGCGCCAGATTTTTTCCCACCAGTAAGCCCGTTTAAGCGAAGATTCGCCATCAGGCATCCGCCGAAAATAGTGAACCGTCAACGGATAGTAAGGTGTCAGTGCCTCAAAAATATCCGCCTTGAGGTCTATGCTCGGTAAATTAGGATACTTAAGAGGAAATTTAAGTTGAATCTGTTGTTCTAAACTAGTTAAAAAGTCTTGCTCATGGGGATGGGTTTCACCCTGCCAACGAAAGACTTTGAGGTAAGTTGCACGCTGTAATTCCCACACAAACACAGCCCATTGGCGGTTGCCATCTTGCCAAGTAAAACCATCTTGAGTCATGACAATGTCAGGCCAAGAAAATTTCTGTAGCCAAGGCCGTACATCAGTAATCGGATAGGGAATCTCGCGGTAAAAAACCTGCTGCATCAGTTGGGGGTAAAAACGTTCTCTTTTATACTGTACCTTGCCCCTCTGTCAGCTCACAGACCTAGCACCAGATTGTCACGATGTACGACCGTTGTTGGCGGATCAGGGTCTGCCAAAAGGAGGCCTACTTCTGAAGTTTGTTTGCCCAAGATTAAGGCTAAGTCGGTACTGCTGTAATTGACCAACCCCCGCCCAATCACTTGCCCAGAGAGATCAACCAGACAAACTAGGTCGCCATCCTGAAAACTACCCTCTAAGGCCGTGATTCCAGCTGGCAAGAGTGATTTTTGGGCAATCAACACGGCGTTAACAGCTCCTTGATCTAACATGAGCTTACCGCGTGGCACGAGACCATAGGCTAGCCAGCGTTTACGTGAAGGTGTGGTGCGCGTTTGCGCCTTAAAGCGCGTCCCAATTGCCTGACCCTGAATAATCTCTTGCAACACCCCAGCCCGGGCGCCATCGGTGATCACCGTCGTGACCCCGCTATTCGTTGCAATGCGTGCGGCTTCGAGCTTAGAACTCATCCCGCCCGTGCCCCAGCCGCTACCCTCAGAGGTGGCCAGTTGTTGAACCTCGGGCGAGATCAGATCAACTTCCTCGATTAGCTGAGCGGTGGGATCAAGCCGGGGGTTAGCCGAATAAAAACCGGCTACATCGGTCAGTAATACCAGTAACTGTGCTGATAAGAGGCTAGCCACTAGAGCAGCAAGAGTGTCGTTATCCCCAAAAGTTAGTTCATTGACGGCGACTGTATCGTTTTCATTGATGATCGGGATCACGCCTAAGCGGAGTAATTCTTGCAAGGTGCGTTGGGCATTGTGATAGCGATTGCGTTCTGCCAGATCGCCGCGCGTCAGCAAAACTTGGGCAATGGTCTGGTCATGCGCCCAGAAAAATTGCTCATACCAACTCATCAATAAGCCCTGCCCCACGGCGGCAGCAGCTTGTTTGGTGGCAAGCTCTGTAGGGCGTGTCTGCAAACCCAGACGCTGTGCTCCGACTCCAATGGCGCCGGATGACACTAAAATTACCCGCCAACCTTGGTGTTGGATCGCGCTCAAGGTCTGTGCTAACTCCGCCATGACCCCTAGGCGTAGTTGACCAGTTTGGCGATCAGTCAGCGTTGAAGTCCCAACTTTAACCACCAATAAAGAAGAAGAGAAAACCATGCTGTTATTGAATATTCAAGGGTGTTGCAGTTAATTTGTATCATGGAATACCTGCTCTTGCCCATAGCTAATAACCGTGAAAACCCGTGAAAACACTGAACTTCAGGTGTTTTCTATCACTTCATATCGTTTTATACAAATTAGAGACTCCCAGAAGTTATAATTACAAGAACCTTGCTTGAGATACAGCATTCTCAGGTCAAGTATTGCATGACAAGAGGAGTGAATTTCCAATGGTGAAAGCGTTTATTCTGGCTGCCGGTAAAGGAACCCGTCTACGTCCATTCACCGATGAGATTCCCAAACCCCTAATTCCAGTCCTCAATAAACCTGTGATGGGAAGTGTTTTAGAACTATGTACAGCCAACGGTATCACTGAAGCTGTCGCAAATTTGCATTATCGTGGGGAACGTATCGAGCAATTTTTTGGGAACGGACAGGAATGGGGCGTAAATTTAAATTATTCTCGTGAAGACCAGTTGATGGGAACGGCTGGTGGCGTGCGTCAACAGGCTGATTTCCTACAGCACAGCACATTTGTGGTTATCTCCGGAGATGTAGTCACCGATATCAATTTGACCGAGCTGATTGCCTTTCATCGGGCGAATGGAGCCATGGCCACGATGGCACTCAAGGAAGTCGGCGACCCAACCCGCTTTGGGGTAGTTGTCCGAGACCAGGGCGGGCGTATTCATTCCTTTCAGGAGAAACCCAAACGTGAAGAGGCGAAATCCCGTCTGGTAAATACTGGCATCTATGTCCTCGAGCCAGAAGTCCTAAATCTGATTCCACCCCATACGTTCTTTGATTTTGGCAAAGACCTGTTTCCTTTAATGCTCAAGCACCAGCTTCCTCTCTATGGTCTCGAGACCGGAGCCTACTGGTCTGATGTAGGAACTCTCGCCCAATACATTTACACCCATTGGGATTTGCTCGCCCATCCTGCGAATGGACCACGTATCGGTGAAGGGACGATCATTGAGCCAGGAGCTATTATTTCGAGCCATGCCTTAATTGGCAGTAATTGTCATATTGAGAGTGGCGCGCAGATTTTGGGCTACAGCTGCATCGGTGATGGTACGGTGATCAAGCCTAATGGTACGATTCTCGACAGCATCATCTGGGCGATGGAAGATTTATCGCTGACGATTGGCGGACAAATGATTCGTTCAATTCGCGGAGATGATTGTTATGTAACTATGGGAATGCCGGCACTCTAATGACCAAAGTTGATTTTTTACGGCGTTTACGCCAAGTCAGTCTTGCCCAACGCGAACGTTTTGGTTATCCCTTTCTTCCACTGGGTCTACTGCGTCAAGAGCTAGGCTTAGAATCTGAAGAATTCCGTAAGCTCCTAGCGAAATGTCACAGTACAGGCGAAATTAGAATGACCCCACTTGTTGAGTTGGTTTTGCATCAATTACCTGCCGGGACGGAAGTAGTAACCCTAGAGGATGGTGCTTTTGTAAGTCTGGCTTTAGCGGATACGTAATTGCACTTAAGCGCAAACCTGATTGTTCCGTTGTGTCGTCTAATTGTTCAGGTGTAGGATAAAAAATGCGCCTTTCTGTGCTGGTATAAATGCTTCTCAAATGTCCTATCTGCGGCGCTCCTGTTAAGCGCATCTCTCGTACATCTCTTGACCGTTTGGTCAGTATTATTTTTCCACGTCTACGTTATACCTGTATGAGTCAATCCTGTGACTGGGAAGGAATAATTAGCAAACGTGGTCAAGTACAAGGAGAAGTTTTTTGGGTTGTTATGCTTGCCTTATCAGCGAGTTTGATTCTTTTTGCACTGTTCTCTTTTTTGGGACTCAATAATGGTGGAAAGTTTAAGTCAGTTTATACAGGGGAACCACAATCACTTTTAGCTACAATTAGACCTTCTATGCCTAATCAATATGGGAAGTATTAGTAAATCTGTACTGCCATTTCCCAAAAGCAAATGTTAAGATGGTTGAACTTAATTCCTGTGATTCATGCTCGAACTGCACTGCCATAGCACTTGTTCCGACGGTATTTACTCACCGGCTGATTTGGTGCGCAGAGCAGCTCGACACGGCGTCAAAGCCCTAGCGCTAACTGATCACGATACGATGGCAGGTTTGGGGCAAGCTCAGGAAACAGCCCAAGAAGAAGGTCTAGAGATTATTCCCGGCCTCGAGTTGAGCACCACCCATCAAAAATTCTCGTTACACATTTTAGGATTTTATCCTGATCAAGCAGCCTTTGCTGCGATGTTAGAAGAGCGACGGCAGGCACGGGTTAATCGCGCCAATCGTATTTTAGAAAAATTAGCCCATCTTGATATCACCATTGTGATCCCTGATGTACCCGCGCCCGGTCGCTTGCACGTTGCTCGCGCCCTTGTGGCAACGGGTTATGTCAGCGATACCCAAGCTGCCTTTGACCGCTACTTGGGTGATGGTAAGCCAGCCTACGAGCCTTATGAGCGCCTCAGTGCGGTGGATGGGGTACGCCTACTGCGCGATTATGGCGCCTTACCGGTCTGGGCTCATCCTCTGTTATTTAAGGGTGGCCCCACCGAAGTAGTTTTAGCCGAGTTGGTCGCAGCCGGACTACAGGGGCTAGAGGTCTATCGTCCTGAGGTGAGTCCTAGTCAGCTGCATCGTTTAGAAAATTTAGCCCGCGAGCATCAGCTGGTCATGACGGGTGGCAGTGATTTTCATGGTACGACGCTCCAAGGCAAAGAACCAGTTGAATTAAATATGTTGCATTTGCCGTTGACGTTGCTAGATACGCTCAAAGAACGTGCTGCATCCAACTGTGTAGCCGTCGCAGCTTGTTAGTAACCCATGACCAAGTACACGACTGTCATAGCGTTTCGTTTATTCTTTGGCATCCTCACCTTGGCGGCTGTGGGTACACAGCTTGTCATTCAAATCAGCATGGGATTTAGTATCATCAATTTCTTTAGCTATTTCACCAATCTATCTAATATTTTTGCTGCTATGGTCTTACTATTCGGAGCATTTCAATTAGTTACACAACGTCAACCATCCGCTCTTGATAATCTATTTCGTAGCATAGCTGTCGTAAATATGGCGTTAGTTGGCATCGTATTTTCAGTGCTATTGCGTGATACCGATGTTGGTCATCTTTTGCCTTGGGTCAATATCGTGCTTCACTACATTATGCCCATCACAGTAATTTTTGAGTGGCTTTTCCAGCTACCTAGTGACCAAGTTTGGACTGCAGCAAATGCTGCTATGCCAAGTGTTTCCCTTAGTCTATCTGGCCTATGTCATGACGCGCGGTGGCGTAATAAGTTGGTATCCTTATCCTTTCCTTAACCCTGCGCTAGTAGGTGGTTATGGCGGTGTCACGGTTTATGTGTTGGGCATTGTGCTGGTTTTTTTTGTTGGGAGTTGGTTATTGCTGATCCTTAGTAACAAACTCAATGAGCTTATGTCTCTAAGACAAGGCTCAATCAGCCCATCAAGATAACATTATCAATGACATGAATAATTCCGTTATCTGCTTCGATATCTGCTGCTAGCACTGTGGCATTTTTCACTTCAAACCCATCGGTACAATCAATTTTGATTGGCGAACCTTCTAGGGAAGTAACGACGCCTAGCTTGGCTAGATCTGCTTGGGTAAATTTGCCAGAAACCACATGAAACAATAAAATTCGAGTGAGCTGCGGGATATTTTGAACCAGAGTTGTAATGGTTCCGGGGGGTAATTTAGCAAAGGCCGCATCGGTTGGAGCAAAAACCGTAAAGGGGCCAGGACTTTTGAGGGCATCGACCAAATTAGCGGCTGTAACTGCTGTAACTAAGGTTGTAAAAGAACCTGCACCGACTGCAATATCGACAATATCAGCCATTATGTTCTCCAGCTAACGGTAATCTTGGGATTGAATTGCCCGAATCCGAGCTTCGGGACGCAAAAAACGATTGAGTTGGCTCTCAAAAAATTCCCGATTGGCCTGCAAATGGCGGGGATTCGGGTCATCGAGAGGGTATAGCAAAGCCGTCCGTAGAGCCTGAATAACCGCTGAAGTCACACAATACATCGAACGCTGAAAACTCACACCCAATTGAATTAACGTGTCATCTTGACCACGACAGTGCTGCGCATAATAATTCACTAGATAGGGGGGCAAAAAATGCAACATATCTTGCATTAATAAAGTCGGCGGAATTCCAGCCGTTCCTACCGGAAAAACATCAGCATAAAGGATCCCAAAATGAAAATCCTTTTGGGCTTCTGGAACCTGCTTAGCCTGGGCATTATAGGACTTGGTGCCACGAAAGGGTGAAGTCCGATAAAAGACGGCTTCTACATAGGGTAAGGCTGCTTCGTAAAGCCAAGTGAAGCCCTTGGATTTGGGAATGATTTCATAGCATTCGCCCCGTACATAAAGGTGATGATAAATAGGTCGTCCAGCAATCGCAAAGATACCGTTCACTAAAAAATTCATCGCCTCAGGTACGCTCGTGAGTTTCCCTTCATCGTAGAGGTCTGACATTTCAAAAAAGACTGGCGCCATCACTTCCCAAAACAGACCCAAATTACTGTAATAAGAGGCTTGGCGACACTGTTCCAAAAACATATCTGGGAAGGCTTGATAAAGACTCTGCATCAAGGGATTACCCTGAAAATAAGCACGAATCGCCCGGTCAGCATTAGCTTTATATTCGTCACTATCGAGATAGGGATCAAACTGTCCGCCCATGCCCCGGTGCCAAAGCATTGCCCGCATACACTCTTCAGCAAACTCCATATTGATGCGGTCATGCCAGAGATGATGAAATATTTTGGGCATAGAAACCGTCTCACCTTTGGCAAGAAAG
The DNA here is from genome assembly GCA_038226175.1 of Gloeobacterales cyanobacterium. GTDB lineage: Bacteria > Cyanobacteriota > Cyanobacteriia > Gloeobacterales > Anthocerotibacteraceae > JBBRQP01. Next base: position 51,216 of record JBBRQP010000009.1, on the reverse strand, counting down.
GCTAGCAACTCAGGATGCGCCGTCGCCTCGCCTCGCCAGATCCGTAAATCCGCCGTATCACCTGCGTAGTGATTGGGTAAATCCAGATATTCCTGGGGCAAGAAATACTTGAAAAACGGTAAGGGATTCAAAAATTCGCGCTCAGCAATATAGAGTAAGTCCCGCCAATAAAAATCCATCGGCACGGCATAGGCTTTATACAAACCGATAATTTGCATCAGGTTTTCGGGCGTATCCGGGAGCATCGCGCCGCCCGCTTCTAAGCGATGGATAATCTCAGCGAAGGGATGATTGGAGGGTGGTAGGTTGACTTTTGTAATGAGCATCACAGATCCTGCTAGCGGGTGGAAATAAGGCGGTTGAGTTTGGACAAAGAAAGCGTTGTATCGGTAGTAGGAACAGTGGCAATAATCGCGTTAGTGGTCGATTCACTCCAGCGTGTCAACCAGCCTGGCTGAATCCCCAAAAATAAGACCAGCGTGGCCAAAATCAAAGCTGGAACCCGCTCTGACCACTGCATCACTGGATAATAAGCCGTCTCATTATCAAGTTTCCCGAAACAGGTGCGGTTGAGCAAGACTACAAAATAAACCGCAGTCAAACCACTGCACACCACACACAGTAACGTCGGAATCGGGAACACCGCAAAGCTACCCTGCAACACTAGATATTCAGCAATAAATCCGACCAGACCCGGAATACCCGCACTTGCCATCCCGCCTAGTACCAAAAAGGCACTGGTAAAGGGCAAGCCGCGAATCGGATTCATCAGGCCATTGAGAGCATCCAGATTGCGGGTACCGACTTTGGTCTCGACAACCCCGATCAGATGAAACAAAATCGCTAGGATCAAGCCATGACTGACCATTTGCAAAACGGCTCCGAGTAGACTCACGGGAGTCGCCGCCGCCGCCGCCAATAAAAAGTAACCCATATGTCCGACCGAACTGTAGGCGACCATGCGTTTGATATCTTTTTGGGCAATGGCAACCAGCGCGCCATAGACTGCACTCACCGCCCCGATGCCAGCCAAGATTGGTGAGACCAAATGCCAAGTAGCCGGAAATAGTTCTAGACCAAAACGTAATAGACCATAGGCACCGAGCTTCGCCAAAACCCCGCCCAACAAAATTGCCACTGGCGGCGAGGCTTCCACATAAGCCTCCGGTAACCAAGTATGCAAAGGCACCAAAGGAATCTTGATACCAAAACCCAACAACAATAATCCGAGCAAAATAACTTGGGTCAGCGGCGGCAAACCCCGGGTAACCGCTGGATCAAAGGCAAAACTAGGCACGGGACCGAGTAGTGCAATACCCAAAAAAGCCGCCAAAAGTAAAATTCCTGATACCGCTGTATAAATAATGAATTTCATCGCGGCGTAGTCTCGCTTGCTGCCGCCCCAATTAACCAGTAGTAAGTAAAGAGGAATCAACTCCACTTCATAAAATAAGAAAAACAAGAGCAGGTTCTGAGCTGTAAAGGCTCCTGCCATACCACCGCTGACCAAGAGAATTAAGGCGTAATACAATCTGGGACGCTCCCCAGAATAAGCCGTGCTGTAGAGGGCAATCAAAGTCAATAAAGCATTGAGAGCCAAAAGTGGCAGGGATAAACCATCCACCCCGAGGCTGTAGTTGAGGTCAATAATCTTGATCCAAGGCACAAATTCTGTAAACTGCATCCCCACAGTACTGAGGCTAAATTGGGTAAGTAGCCAGACTGTCCAAACTGCGGTGAGTGAGCCAAAAGCCAGCGCGACGCGACGTAAATAGGCCGCCCCCAGTTTTTTGGGTAGTAGGCAGAGCACCAGTGCGCCCAAAATTGGTAGCCAAATCAAAATACTCAACATGCACATTCACTCCTGTTATGACTCAAAGCACCATCATCATGCCCATCAAAAATGCCACACCCACGACCACCGTCAGCATATAAAACTGGGTTTGCCCGTTGGTGCTATATCTCAAAATTTGACCACTTCGGACTGAGACATAGCTGATCATATTAACTAGACCATCAACAAAATAGCGATCCAAAAATGCGGTCAAATTGGCAGCTAAAACGACGGGTAGGACGATTACAAACCGATAAATCTTGGTGGTATAAAAGTCATTGGCGAGCAACTCATGCAAGGGCTGCCAAGGGATAACAATTGGCTTGAGCCAAAAGCCACTGAGACCAATCAGGCTTGAAACCGTCAATACTGTCGCCACAGCAGGATTGATCGATGCCCAGCTGGGTAAAAGCTGCCAGCTATAGAGCAGTAATGGCAGGTGCAGCACAAAACCTAATAAAACAACCATAGGCAAAATAATTGGCCAGGGTGATTCCGGTGAACGCTCGGTCATCGGCTGAGACTTACCCGTAAAAATCAACCCAAAAACCCGCGCCAACCCAAAAGTTGCCAAAAGATTAACCAGTGCCAACACACCCACTAGCCCAGGATAAGTTGCCCACAACCGATCACCTAGAGCCAGAATTGCCCAAAAACTGCCACCAGGGGGTAGCGCAATCAAACCGACCATCCCCCCCAAAAACGCTAACCCCGTAATGGGACGACGCGCCCATAGTCCCCCAAATTGGCTGAGATCTTGCGTGACGTTATTCCAGATGATTGAGCCGAGACTCATGACTAGTAAGGCCATCGCAACAGCATGGGTCAGTACCAAAAGTAAGGCTGTCTCCCCATGCCCAGTTCCCACAGCGATGAAAGCAAGACCCATGTAAGCCGTGACCAAAAAAGATAAGGCACGCTTGGCATCAATTTGAGCTAACGCAATCAGCGAACCACCTATTGCACTAATAACGCCAATCGTGACCATGACCGTGAGCACAACAGGAGAGAGGGCTAGTACTGGATACAGTTTGACTAAAACCCAAATGCCCGTCGCTACTACCACCGAACTACGCAAAATCGTCGAAGGCAAAGGGCCTTCCATCGCCTCATCTAGCCAGAGGTGTAGCGGAAACTGGGCGCACTTACCAATCGGGCCTGCGATCAACGCCAAACCCAGCAGCGTTGCCAAGGTCGGGTCAAGCTGTGCGGTCTTAGCCCAAATCGCCAATTCTGAAAAATCAAAGGTGCCAGCCAAAGGCCAGATCGCCAAAACCCCCATCATCAAGAATAAATCCCCAATCCGCTTAGTCAAAAAAGCATCCCGAGCCCCAGTGACCACCAGCGGCTGATTAAACCAAAATCCGACCAACAAATAAGTGCCTAAAGTCAAAATCTCCAGAATGAAATAGGTAAAAAATAAAGAGTCAGATAAGACCAAAGCACACATGCCACTCTCAAATAGAGCCATCAGCGCATAGAGCCGTGCCCAACCCCAATCCATCTCCATATAGGTAATCGCGTAAACTTGAGCAGCCAGATTAAGCCCCGTCACAAGCGCGCAGGCACTGAGGGTCACCACCGAGATTTCTAAGGGAAAATCTAGGGCGAGACTCCCAACATGGAGCCAAGGTAGCAGCATCGCGCGCGTGGGCTGACCCCACAAACCTTGCAATGCCAATAGACTATGGGCAAAAGCGAGTCCGGTGAGCAATAAGCTGATATAGCCCGCCGGGCGTGGACCTGTGCGCCGAATAATTCCTGGAAACCAGGGCAAAGCCAGCACCACACCCAAAAGCGGATAACAGGGGATTAGCCAAACTGTGCGCAGCAAAAACTCTAGCATCAAACTTACTCACCTAACTTAAGCGTCAGCATAGACGGCATTCTGAATCTATAAAAGTAGATGATTATAATGTTTACAATAGACTTTAGGTTATGACTGAATTTGCTACCCTAGTCGGCAAGAAACCTCATATAATAAAGGGTACCCAAACTTAGTGATTCAACTAAGCTTGTTGACCGCAGCATATTGAATGCAGGAGAACGTGGGTGACCCTTGACAAAGCTAACAAGCAACAACCTGTAGCCAACGCCGAACCAACAGCTCCGGCGGAAAAATTCAACCTAGTCACTTACCTGCAAGATGTGCGTGTTGAGTTGGGAAAAGTCATGTGGCCGTCGCGTCAACAGGTAATTAGCGAATCTGCGGCTGTCTTTTTGATGGTTTTAGTTTCGACCCTGTTCATTTTTCTCATCGATTCTCTGTTCCACAGTATTGCCAAATTGGTGTTCTAAATGAGCGAAACACACACTGCTGAGATCGTGATCAAGCCCGCTTGGTACGCCGTTCAAGTTTCTTCTGGATGCGAAAAAAAAGTTAAAGCAAACCTTTTGCAACGCGCACAAACCTTACAAGTTTCAGACCGTATTTTGCAAGTGACAATTCCCGAGCGTGCCGCAATTCGGGTCAAAAAAGATGGTACCAAAGCCACAACCGAAGAGAAAATCTTACCTGGCTATGTCTTGGTCAATATGCTCCTTGATGACGAAGTTTGGTCTGTGGTCAAAAATACGCCCAATATCATCAATTTTGTGGGTACCGAAGAGCGGCGTGGTTCGGGGCGCGGGCGTGGTCATGTCAAACCCCGTCCTCTTAGTGCTGAAGAAATTCGTCGTACATTTATGACCGTTGAGCAAGAAGAACCGATTGTCCGTATCAACTTAGCGGCTGGAGATAAAGTTGAAGTCGTAGCTGGCCCCTTTAAGGATTTCCAAGGCGAAGTCCAAGAAGTTAGTCCTGAACGCAGTCGTCTCACCGCCCTACTCTCGATTTTCGGACGCGATACCCCGGTGGAGTTGGAATTCAACCAAGTACGTCGGTTAGATTGATGAGATTTTTGGGGGCATACCAATACCTGTCTCCAGGGTAGACCAGCGGTCATCAAGTTATGTTTATCGAAACCTTTTTCTTTACTAACGTTCAAGACTTACAAAGCTGGGCAGCGCAGTGGGCAAAGACGCTGACCCCGGGGGTATCGATACTACTCGAAGGCGAACTTGGCAGCGGTAAGACTAGTTTTGTTCAGGGTTTGGCGCAAGGTTTAGGTATTACAGACTGTGTTACTAGTCCCACGTTTGCTCTGATGCAGGTCTATACCCAAGGGCGAATTTCCCTTGTTCACTGTGATTTATACCGTCTCGCTCCCGCTGAAGTGTGGAGCCTAGGATTACATGAGGAGTGGCCTGATGCGTTGATTGCCGTCGAATGGGCGCAACGATTACCCTTCGTCCCACAGGCGCAGGTAAAGGTGCAGTTTGATATCCTAGAAAGTGGTCGCCACGTGACAGTAGAGGGGCGGCTCGTTGCTACGAAACCACCCCTTTTACTACCGTCTAAGCAAACTTAGCTGGATTTTTTGCGCATGATATATTTCACGGCATCACCGACAGTGGCGATTTTGTCCGCGTCATCATCAGGAATATCCAGTTCAAAATTTTCTTCGAGTGCCATCACCAATTCCACTTGATCCAAGGAGTCTGCTCCCAAATCCGTGGCGAAACTGGATTCCGACTTAACTTTGTCTTCTTCAACTGAAAGTTGCTCTGCCACAACTTTTTTCACTTTTGCAAAAACCGCTTCTTCCGTCGCTGTCATGAGATCCTCTTACACAGTCCTTGGCAATCTTACCGATGGCCTTCACTTTATAATGCATGTGCCAGGACACTTTGGTAACTGTCCCGAACAACACAGACCATGAACAATAATACACGATTTGTCGTCTTACATCAGCGCGTTCTTCAAGATATCCGCGTTCACTGTCCATTACAAGCGGGCAATCGCTTACTGCTAGCGGTTTCTGGTGGGCAAGATTCACTTTGTCTAGCCAAAATTTTTTATGACATCGCCCCCAAATTTAATTGGCAATTAGTCATTGCCCACTTAGATCATGGCTGGCGTACCGATTCGGCACAGGCCGCTCAGGTCGTCCAAAAACTTGCCCAAGATTGGCAACTCCCTTTTTATCTCAAGGTTGCTGCAATAGCTCCGGCGACCGAAGCCGCGGCGCGCGTTTGGCGTTATGACTGGTTAGGGCAGTTAGCGCAACAAATCGGAGCGACAGCCGTACTTACAGGACATACAGCGAGTGATCGTACCGAAACCTTGTTATTTAATCTCCTACGCGGGGGCAGTTTGGGCGGAGCCAATAGCCTAGATTGGCAAAGACCCTTGACGCCTGAGGTGTCGCTGGTGCGGCCTCTGTTGGGGGTAACCCGAGCTGAGACGGGAGCGTTTTGTGAGGCGGAAAATTTACCGGTCTATATCGATACGACCAATGCAGACCTAACATTTCAGCGTAATCGTCTGCGTCTTGAGTTGATCCCTTATTTACAAATGCACTTCAATCCACAAGTTAGCCGCCATCTTGCTCAGACTGCTGAAATTTTGCAAGCTGAAGAGGCTTATTGGGAAACATTGGTTGCTGATTGGTTTGGTCAACTTTATCAAGCTCACCCGCCTGCCCTCAAGCGTAATGCGTTACGCGCGCTGCCGATTGCGCTACAAAGAAGAATTATCCATCGGTTTTTGGATCAGCAAGCCCACCATCGAGTAAGTTTTCGGGCTGTGGAGATGGTACGGGCTTTACTCGATCAACCTACAACCACCCGTACAGCGAGTTTGAGTCAAGGCCAGGGTGTCATTGTGCGAGGAATTTGGTTGGTTTGGGAGTAGTCGTGACAGAACAAGCTTTTTTTGGTAAGAAAGCCTGTTCTGTTACGACTTGACACCAATCTTCTACTTTTTTAATCAATTATTTACCAAAGTATTAAAAAATGTTAAGCTGACTCTAGAAAAACAGTTTTTGACCTCAAGGACGCCGCGTTCATGCAAGGTAAGACCCCACAAGCCTCTCACCCTATCATCACCTTCAAAAATTCTCTTAAAACCGGGGATTTACCCCCGCCACTAGGTATATATTACTAGTAGGGATGTAAAGATTTGACTCGGACTTACGGTAGATGACTCTCCGCGTAAAGGTTGGTACACATGAATGGTTTAGCGCATTGGGTTGAAACAGCTTGGATGGTTCCTAGCTATGCGATTGTGGCAGCTTTGATTTCATTACCTTGGGCCTTGGGTTTGGTTAAAGGACAAAAACCAGCTGCTTATGCAGGATTAGGCTTGACAGCCCTAGGATTTGCTCAGAGTTTACTAGCCTTACTCGGTAGTCTTGAATCATCAGAACCAGCGCGGCTAGTCATCCCTTGGTTGAATGCTGGAGAGGTCAATCTGAGTATTGCGCTGCTCTTCACACCCCTGACATTAGGCATGCTCACCTTGGTTACCGGGGTGAGTTTTTTAGTACAGCTTTATTCAGTGGGTTATATGGCTGGTGAAGGCGGTTTAGCCCGTTATTATGGTCTACTCAATTTTTTTACAGCTGCGATGTTGGGTTTAGTCCTCAGTGATAACTTGCTGATTACCTATGCTTGCTGGGAATTAATGGGTCTGTGTAGTTATTTACTTGTCGGTTTCTGGTTCTCAAAACCGAGTGCTGCCCAAGCCGCGCGCAAAGCCTTCTTGACGACACGGGTGGGGGATTCACTGCTACTGATTGGGATTGTTGCCCTTTATGTCACGGCTGGCACCCTAGACTTTACGGCTCTGGGCATTTGGGCTGAGACTGCCAAACTTGCTCCTATGGTGATCACGGCTATTACCTTGCTCTTGTTTGCAGGCCCAGTAGGTAAATCAGCACAGTTTCCGCTCCATGTCTGGCTACCTGATGCCATGGAAGGCCCGACGCCCGTATCGGCCTTGATTCACGCGGCAACCATGGTCGCTGCTGGGGTTTTCCTGGTCGTCAAACTGATGCCAGTGATGGAACTAGCTCCGATAACTATGACGATCATGGCTTGGACAGGAGCTATTACGGCTCTAGGCGCGGCCTTGATTGCGACAGTCCAAAATGATATCAAGCGGGTCTTGGCTTACTCAACGATTTCTCAACTGGGTTATATGTTCATGGCTCTTGGTGCAGGTCACCCAGAAGCTGCGGTGTTTCATCTATTTACCCACGCTTTCTTTAAAGCCATGCTCTTCTTGGGTTCTGGTTCGGTCATCCACAGTATGCACGATGCTGAACACAAGACCCATGGTCATTTGGATGTGCAAGATATGCAAAATATGGGAGGTTTACTTAAAACTATGCCCATTACGGGTGTTACTTTCGGTATTGGCGTGCTCAGTATTGCCGGAGTTTTTCCATTGTCTGGTTTTTGGTCTAAGGACTCGGTACTCCACGCGCTAGAAACAACTCCTAGTCTCGAAGGAGTGTACTTTATTGCATTACTGACCGCTGGGCTAACTGCGTTTTACATGTCCCGTCAATTTTGTTTGACTTTTTTGGGTAAGACACGTACCAAAGAAGCAGAGCTGACCCATGAATCATCTTGGTTGATGACGCTGCCTCTGGTGATCTTGGCTGTACCTTCAGCGGCAGCGGGCTATCTGGGCAACCAGTGGTTTGCCCATGAAGAAGTTGCCATTTCTCTGGCTCTAATCTCATCGGCTGTGGTAGCCACAGGATTTGCAGCTTCCTTTATTCTCTATGGCTTAGGTGTTGCGCAACCAGGTATGGCAAAGCCTTTGACTCCAGTTTTGCAGGCCTTGCAAGAACGTTTGTACTTGGATGTCCTCTACGAACGGGTTTTTGCAGCTGGGATTATGGATGTGGGTAAGTTGACTTCCTGGTTTGACAAAAATGTCGTGGATAGTGCAGTCAACTTGGTCAGTACCATAATCTGGGCTAGTGCCGAAACTTTCAAATATCTGGAAAACGGCAAAACTCAGTTTTATCTCTTGGTTGTCGTTAGTGCAGTCTTAACGTTGGGTGTGATCGGTGGTGCGTTGGGTTCATAAGAAGTATCTTTTCGGAGTTAAGCAATGAATTTTCCGTGGTTGAGTTTGATTGTGGCCCTTCCTGTAGCTGGTGCCTTAGGGTTAGCGGTTTGGCCTAGAGAAGTCACGCATCAATTTGCGCGGACGTGGGCGTTGGTCGTCAGTAGCTTAATGTTTGCAGCTAGCCTAGTGATGGCTTTGCAATTTAATTACGCTACGGGAACGGCTCAGTTTACCGAGAAATATACTTGGATTCCCCAGCTAGGCATTAGTTTTAGCCTTGAAGTAGATGGCATAAGTTTGCCCCTGGTGCTTCTAACTGGTTTGTTGGTAGTACTATCTATTTTTACGAGCTGGGAGCTCAAAGTGCGCCCCAAGTTTTATTACATCTTGGTCTTGTTGCTGACCTGCGGGGTGATGGGCGCTTTTTTGGCCAAAGACTTGCTCCTGTTTTTCCTTTTTTATGAATTGGAATTGATTCCACTCTATTTCCTGATTGCGATCTGGGGTGGTGTAAGACGTGAATATGCGGCAATGAAGTTTATGATCTATACGGCAGTATCAGGTATTTTGCTGCTGGCGGCTTTTTTGGGGATGTACTTTGTATCGGGACTTAATACCTTTGATGTCCAAGAGTTAGCCCGACCAGCTACGCCTTATCCGGTGGCCTTCCAGATTTTGACGCTAACACTGATCACTTTGGGTTTTGGGATCAAGATGCCTTTGGTTCCTCTGCATACTTGGCTACCTGATGCCCACGTTGAAGCTCCCACATCGGTCTCGGTCTTACTCGCCGGGGTTTTGCTCAAACTGGGCACTTATGGCATCCTGCGTTTTGGGATTGGTTTGTTCCCTCAGGCCGCCGCCGATTTATCCTGGATTTTAGCAACTTTAGCCGCTATCAACGTGATTTACGCGTCTTTCGCTGCGATTGCTCAAACCGATATGAAAAAGATGATTGCCTATTCTTCTGTAGCTCATATGGGCTATGTGGTGTTAGGCATTGCTACCTTGCGTGAAACGGGCTTGCAGGGCGCGGTTTTCCAGATGGTTTCGCATGGCATTATTTCTGCCCTACTATTTATGCTGGTTGGTCTGGTATACGAAAATGCCAAAACCCGCGATTTGACCAAATTGGGTGGCCTCTTTGATCCTCAAAAAGGCTTGCCCTTAGTTGGGGCGTTCATGGTGGCAGCAGCCATGGCTAATGCTGGTTTACCGGGGATGAGTGGTTTTGTAGCTGAGTTCTTAGTCTTTCGAGGTAGCTTCGCACAGTTCCCGATTGCAACAACATTATGTATTCTAGGGACGCTGCTTACGGCAATTTATCTGCTCCTGATGCTCAAAAGAGCCTTCTTTGGTACCATGCCCGAAGCCTTAGGAACACTACCCCAACCTAAACCTCTAGCCTATTTCCCAGCGGCTGTCTTAGCCTTTTGTATGGTGGGCTTAGGCTTATTGCCAAATTTGATGACAGGTGTCAGTGCAACTTCCGTCACCGCCCTAGTAGATCATATGCACAGTGCGATTGTGGCAATTCGTCCATAGGTCACGGTGGTCTTTAAAATAAGAGGGCAATTCGAGTGAATGAATTGCCCTCTTGTGTAATGACATGGTCAGTTGTAAAACCAAACATGACCGCGACATCAATGATGGGGGCTGAGGGGGAAGCTAGGCCATGTACGAGTGGGCGGATGCAAGCCAATACCACATCGCCAGTGGGTGTCTGATAACAGTGAGTTTTATTCTTTGACTTCGCCACGCAGTTTGATAATACCAAAACCTAGAGCCATACCCACGAGTACAACCCCAAAAATAATAGCGGCGGTAGAAAAAACGATGTCCATGACTTGACCCAAAAAGGTGTACCTAATTTTAACTGAAAAACAGCTCACCCAAACACAAAGGGACTAGTGTAACCACCAGTCCCTTTGCCGAAGTTTATGACAAACTATTAGTCACGTTTCTTGATCTGACTATCTGGGCTAGTACGGAAAAAGATCGAGAAAAACAGTGTCCCCAGAATCATCGCTAGGATCGAAACGTAAACAATCGTGGTTATTCCAGTGTTCATGAGAACTCCTTGCTAAACAACGTGAGTAGGGGAACCTAAGCCCCCCTTAGTAAACTAGGCTTCCACTTTGGTAGACTTGTCGCCCACTTTTTTGAAGAACCCATACTCGAACTCTTCTTCTTCACGGTCAAGAGACACCCCAGTAAAGACATCCAAGAATAGGGTTCGTGCTCCATGCCAGATATGACCGAAGAAGAATAGTAGAGCGAAGACACCGTGACCTAGGGCAAACCAGGTACGCGGGCTAGCCCGGAAGACGCCATCACCTTCATCAAATGCAAACTGTTCACCCTTCTGAGCACTACGAGCGAAGAGTTTTACCTCTTTGGGATCAGTAAAGGTTTTGCCACTGAGTTTGCCGCCGAAGAACGTAACCGTTACCCCAGTTTGCTCAAAGCTGAACTGAGATTCGGAGCGTTGGAAGGGGATGTCAGCACGCACAATACCATCTTTATCCTTCAGCACAACAGGCTGGCTTTCAAAGAGTGTATTGAGGCGGTCAACTTTAAGTTCGCGGCCTTCAGCATCCTTAAAGACAGGGTGTCCCAACCAAGCTTTAGGAATACCATCACCACTATTCATGGCACCAGGTCGGAATAAACCGCCTTTAGCTGGATTGTTGCCGACATAGTCATAAAAATGCAAGCGCGTTGTTAACTCTTCACGAGCTTTTGTTTCTGACCAGTCAGGCCGTTTGGGAGCCTTGTCAACCAAGACTTCTTTTTCGTAAGGGGTCAGGCCAAAGAGATTATTAGCGCCAGCTTGATCAGCGCCAGCGGCTTGGGCTGCTGCTACGCGTTTCTGAATTTCTTGGTTAAAAACCTTGTCATCCCACTGATAACGGGTCGGACCAAAGAGGTCAACTGGCGTTGTTGCCGTACCGTACCACATGGTTCCTGCTACTACGAAAGCGGCGAAAAATACAGCCGCAATCGAGCTTGACAAGACCGTTTCAATGTTACCCATTTTGAGAGAGCGATAGAGGCGCTCAGGTGGACGCACCAAGATGTGGAAAAGACCCCCCAAGATGCCGACAACACCTGCTGCGATATGGTGAGCGACGACACCGCCAGGATTATAAGGATCAAAACCATCAGGTCCCCAAGCTGGCGCCACGGGCTGGACATGTCCTGTAATACCCAAGGGGTCAGACACCCACATACCCGGTCCAAAGACACCGGTCAGGTGAAATGCCCCAAAGCCGAAACAACCTAGACCTGCCAGTAGCAGGTGAATTCCAAAAATTTTTGGTAAATCTAGCACCAAGTCGCCCGTACGTGGGTCACGGAAGAGGTCTAAATCCCAATTAACCCAGTGCCAACAGGCTGCCAAAAACAGCAATCCTGATAGGACAATGTGGGTCGCTGCAACACCTTCATAACTCCAAATCGCTGTAGTCCAGAAATTGGTATCGGTTGCTGGATTACCGTAGCCATCTGCTTGGTAAGGACCAAATACAGACCAGCCGGTCCAAGAATTGATGACCCCCAACCGTGTCATAAAGGGCAAAACAAACATGCCTTGCCGCCACATCGGGTTGAGTACAGGATCATTAGGGTTAAACGTTGCTAATTCATAAAGCGTCATTGAGCCGGCCCAGCCTGCGACTAGAGCCGTATGCATGAGATGGACAGCGATCAAACGACCGGGGTCGTTGGTCACCACCGTATGCACCCGATACCAAGGTAGTCCCATTGCAGATAGTCCTCCGCCACGTCAAAACTTTTCATTAACTATGGCTATCGCAAGGAGAGCAAAAGTCTACTAACTGAGCCACAGTATAAAGAAGTGTAACTACATCTTACCTACAGTGCAACCTTTTGGTGCTCCAAAAACCTAAATGTCTGGCAGGCTAGGATATTTTCTTTACAAAACTTCATTTTTAATTCAGAATTGAGGAATCAGACTCAAAGGCCGTACGCGATGATCACTGTCACCTATGTGCAAGAAAATAAAACGGTTACCGCATCCGAAGGAACTAACCTACGTGAGATCTCCATTGGAGCGGGCATTGAGCTATACAAGCCCTTCAAAAAATTCTTTTGCTGCAACGGTAATGGCGACTGTGGCACCTGTGTCATTGATATTGTCTCCGGTGAAGATAATCTTTCTGACCGCACCCCTGCCGAACAACGTATGCTCGCGCGCAAGCCAAAAACCTATCGTCTCGCCTGTCAGACGCTGGTAGATGGCGATATAACCGTTAAAACCCGTCCTTAAATTATGCGAAGTTAGAAGAAGATTTTGGATGAGACCCGATGACCTTGCATGTGACCGAAGCGCAACTAGAGACTATCCGTGAGCATGGTGCCAAGAGCTACCCCTATGAATGCTGCGGACTATTATTAGGAGAGCCCCTCGCGGAGGAAGACAAAAAATTGACCGCTATTTGGTCAGTAAAAAATGTTTGGGAGTCACAAGAAGGTCACCAACTAGCTGATGGGGAATCCTCTAAACGTCGCTATTTAATCCCTCCAGAAGAAATTTTGGCAGGTCAAACCTATGCTCGTTGCCAAGGCTTAGAAGTAGTAGGCTATTACCATTCTCATCCTGATCATCCCGCACGGCCTTCAGAATTTGACCGTGATTATGCTTGGCCTTGGTATTCTTACGTCATTGTGGCGGTCGAGCAAGGCGTTGCCACAGAAATCACCAGTTGGGTCTTAGACGATGAGCGCCAGTTTAATGCGGAGCCATGGGGCCTGACTTGACCATCTGGGTCAGATAGGGCTTGAGCTGAAGATAGGTCTTGGTACCGCTAAATTCATAGATCTTTTTACCCTGTTTATCAAATAGCACCGTATGCGGGACTTTACCCGTAAAGTATTTCGCAGCTTGAGAATTATTTAAGTCGGTCAAGGCATCTACATTGAGGGCAATAAAATTAACTTCTCGATTAAACTCCACCTGAAGACGGGTGATGATTGGGGTATAAACTTTACAGTCTTTAGAATCATTGACATAAAAAATCAGCATTACGGCCTGCTTGCGTTGTAGTGATTCCTCGAGGGTCTTGCGGGGCGGAATGATCTCGCCATTACCGCCGTAGATGACAAAGATATTGCCTTCGTAGGTGTTGTCCTTGAGACCAGCCTGAACGGCAGTTGCGCTCAACAATACAAAACTTATTAACCAGCGTAGCCCAGTCTTCATGGAAATGTTTTTACAGAGTTCGTTCTTGAGCATAACAGCCAAAAGCCCTCAGCCCGAGGCCACAATTTGCACAGTTTGGCCTAAACCCAAGCCACGTACGGTTGCACCGTCACTGAGTCGCGCTTGGATATAGGCAATAAGTTCGGGGGTAAGTACTTCGCCAGGGAGTAGCAAAGGGATCCCAGGCGGATAAAGAGCTAGGGTTTGAGCTGAGGTTTGATAGCTACTTTGAGTCAGAGGCACGGATCTCGCTGTAGACCAATAGGCCGTGTTTAGATCAAGTCGGGCATAGGTTGTGGGCGGAACAGCAATAGAGGTTACTGGACGCAGATCGAGTGTGCTTAGACCTTCGTTGATAGCGGGCAGAAGTCGGGTCAAGAGTTCTTCGCCATGAGCAGGGGTGATTAGGAAGACCACATGATTGCATCCAGCAAGTTCTGGGTGAATATTGCAGCTAATTAAGTAATCTTCTAGGGCATACCCGCTCACAGCAACACCCAAAGTTAGGCGGGTAGGATCAAGGCTGTGTCCTACTGGCGCTGTGAGCACATAGCAGTCTACAAGCTGATTAAGCGCTTGAACTAGGCGTTGGACGCGCTCGATTGTGACTGCCCATAATTCCTGACCTCGGTTATGCAGATGCTCCGTTGCCGCCTCTAGAGAAGCTAAGAGCAAATAGCTCGGACTGGTGGTTTGCAGGAGCTGGAGGGCTTGCTCAATCCGTTCAGCAACGAGATGATTCCCTTGCAGATGAAGCATGGCACTTTGGGTGAGTGACCCTGCGGTTTTGTGGGTCGATTGGACAACCCCATCTGCTCCCGCTTGCACCGCACACTGGGGTAAATCCGGGTGAAATGCTAAATGAGCGCCATGGGCACTATCGACTAATACAGGTAGGTCATAGCTATGAATCAGCTGCACCAGCTCAGCTAAAGGCGCACAAATTCCGTAATAGGTCGGGTACACCAGCAGCACAGCTCGGATCTGTGCGTGTTGCACTAAAGCCTGTGTTACTGCTGCAACGGTAACCCCATGAGCAATACCTAAAACCTCATCCCAAAGCGGCTCTAACCAAATTGGTACTAGGCCGCCTAGGATCAAGGCACCAACTACCGCACTATGAACATTGCGCGGTAGTAACACCTGTTCCCCGCGCCTGAGGGTAGCTAGCAGTAGTGCTTGTAGGCCTACCGTTGCGCCATTGACCAAAAAATAGGTCTTTGCTGCCCCCCAGACATAAGCTGCTTGAACTTGCGCTTGAGCAATCACCCCAGTTGGAGCCGTCAAACTGGCTAAATCTGCTAATTCCGTCAGATCGCAGCCTAGGGCATCTTGACCAATCAGTGATGGCAGTGAGCTAAAACGTCCCTGACCATGACCGGGCGTACACAACAGCAGGGGATCACTATCACGGTAAGCCTGTAGTCGTGCTTGGAGGCTTGATTGGGTCAGGGGTTTATTCCTCGTCTAAGGCGTAGGCATCCAAGTCAGCCAAATCATCGGGATCGGCCTCAAGGGCAGCAGGTAGACCAATAGTGAGCTTTTCGCGCACCTGACGGTCTAGTTCGGCGACCAACTCAGGTTTTTCTTGAAGATAGGCCATCAGATTATCGCGGCCTTGGAAACGTTCGCCATTGCAAACATACCAAGCACCCCGACGCTCAATAACTTCAGTTTCGACCGCTAGATCGAGGACGCAGCCGATGGAGGAGATGCCTTTGCCGAAGATAATATCAAACTCAGCTTTACGGAAAGGCGGGGCAATTTTATTTTTGACCACCTTGACGCGTGCGCGATTACCGTATTCTTCTTGGCCTTTTTTCAGGCTTTCGACCCGGCGGATATCTAAACGTACCGAGGCATAAAATTTGAGAGCTTGACCGCCAGTAGTGGTCTCTGGGTTGCCATACATGACGCCGATTTTTTGACGTAGCTGATTCAAAAAAATCACAATGCAATTAGTACGGCTGACGTTAGCGGTAATTTTGCGCAGAGCTTGGCTCATCAGCCGTGCTTGCAAACCTACATGACTGTCTCCCATCTCACCTTCAATTTCGGCTCGGGGTACCAGTGCTGCGACCGAGTCAATCACAATAATCTCGATTGCAGCTGAACGTACCAATTGGTCTGCAATTTCAAGACCTGCTTCACCGGTATCGGGTTGGGAGATCAGTAAATTATCGGTATCTACACCCAGCGCTGCCGCATAAACCGGATCAAGGGCATGTTCGGCATCAATGAAAGCGGCGGTTCCGCCACGTTTTTGTACTTCTGCAATGATATGTAGCGCTAGAGTGGTTTTCCCGGAAGCCTCAGGCCCATAAATCTCAATCACCCGTCCGCGGGGAATGCCACCACCGAGGGCAATATCTAAGGTCAATGCGCCACTCGGAACAGTTTCAACACGCATCTGCGCATTTTCACCCAAACGCATGATCGAGCCTTCGCCAAAGGTTTTTTTGATTTGACCTAGTACCGCTTGGAGGGCTTTTTGTTTGTCATCGAGAAGAGCGGCGGCGGCGGCGTTGGTTTTTGCGCTTCCATTAGTGCTACGTGCCATGTTGCTGGTTCCTATTGCTTCACTCGATTGTACCCCACCTGCCTTGGGGTTTTTGGAATTGGAAAACTCCTCCAAAGCTCTGTTTTCTAAAAATCACATCTCAAAACTTGCTAGCGATGAAAGTTGTTTTGGATCTGTGCTGAGGCAATAGAGCCTACCCAGGGAACGCACTACTTCAGCACAAGAAACAGGCTTGTCAGGGTTTTGCCTGAACCGAAGTTTTGAGCTGCTGTTCTTGGGTAAACCGTTCGAGGGCAAGCGTGATCAAGCGGTCAACTAGCTCACTATTAGAGAGACCACTGATTTCCCAGAGCTTGGGGTACATGCTGATTGATGTAAAGCCGGGCAGTGTATTGATTTCGTTAACGAGAAGTTCATCTTCGCCCCGCAAGAAAATATCTACACGCGCCAAGCCTTCACAACACAAAACTTTGAAGGTGGCAAGGGCTAGTTGTTGGACTTTGATCACTATTGCGGGTGTAAGTTGCGCCGGAATTTCGAGGATTGCGCCCTGTTCATCGGTATATTTTGCGTCATAGGAATAAAACTTATGACGGGGAATAATCTCACCAGGAATTGAAGCAAGCGGGTCTTGATTACCCAATACCGCACACTCAATCTCGCGGCCTTGAATAAATTCTTCAATCAAGACTTTACGGTCATACAAAAAAGCATCATCAAGCGCAGCTATAAACTGTGCTTCATCTTCGACGCGATGCACGCCTACCGAAGAACCCAAATTGGCTGGCTTAATAAAAATCGGTGTACCTAGGATGTGTTGGACGCGGGCAAAAGCTAATTCTTGTCGATTATGGCGCGTACATACTAAAAAGTTACCAACCGGAATGCCTGCTTCACGCAAGAGCCGTTTCATGACATCTTTGTCCATGCCGACCGCTGATCCTAAGACCCCACACCCCACAAAGGGCAAATGGGCAAGTTTGAGAAATCCTTGCACGGTGCCATCTTCACCCATCGGGCCGTGTAAGACCGGAAAAACCACATCAATATTAAGAGAATTTTGTGGTTGCGCTAGATTAACGAGGTGTTGGGTTTTTTGACCAGGAATCAATCCTACTTCTTGCGTAGTTCCAGCGAGCGTTAGGCATTCTGCTGGAGGTAAACCCAAACGCGTGCCATCATCTAGGTGCCATTGTCCGCTGTGATCAATGCCAATTAGTAAGGGTTCATATTTGGTTTTATCCAAGGCTTCGACAACGGTCTTTGCCGAACGCAGGGAAACTTCATGCTCAGCCGATTGTCCCCCGAAGAGGATGGCAACCCGAATTTTTTTGCTCATGACTTCACATATACCCTGATTTGGGGTCATAGTTACAGCTCTTTGACAATTAGGGCATCGCGCCATAAACACTGATCGTTGCCAAATCTAGCTGAAAAGAACCAGCAGTAAAGTGGGGATTGAGTGCACCATCATATTCAAATTTGCTGAGCATCAGTTGTAGCGAATAAATCGAACGTGTCTTGAGGGACGGCGCACTACTGATAGTCTTAGCACGGCTCACCGGACGCAGCGCAGTAAAGGTAATCGGAATCAAAATCCAGATGCCAGCAACCGTGTCAAAAGAATAACTATAGGCCAGACTTTCCCAAGTAGGCTCTGAGCGCACCAAAAATTTATAGCGTTGCCCGTCGCCTCGAACACGCAGTTGCCAACCTTGATAGGCACTGAGATCAGCGGGTGGTTCAAAATTATAGGTGCGCACCGAAGCAAATCCGCCAGAATTAGCGGTAGAAACAGCGCCTTGAAAAACACAGTGACCGGCCTCGTAGCTAAAGCTGCTCTGGCTGATGCCTCCCATTACCCCATCATTGAGGCTATACCAAGTTTTTGCGCTCTCAGCTTGGCTAAAATCATATAAAGTTTGCGCAATATTCATTGTGTCTTCACCAAGAAACCAAGACTAGGTTAGCTTTTCTCACGCTAGTTAGGCAGCGTACCGCATGTTAAAAAACACAAAAAGAATAGTGTATGAGTCTACTTTTTAGCTGAACGTATTGTAATAACCTTGCGTCTAAGAGCACAACTTGTTGCGACTAAACGAATGATGCATGTGTTTTCCTGGTCTCGGATACGCTTGCTCTGTTTCGTAGCTTACCTGCTCTTGGGTGCGCCTGTTTTGGCACAAGAAAAAGAAATTCCCGCCGCCCTCCAAATCAATCAAGCCTTGAGTGCGGCACAATACGAACAGAAACATGTCTTACTGCTGTTTTCAGCACCTTGGTGTTTGTGGTGTCGGGTCTTGACTGGTCTGATGCAAGGCAATAGCGGTCTCAAAGATGAGTTAACTCGTAATTATAAAACCGTGATTGTGGAATTGGGGGCTAAGGGTAGACCGCAAAATCGTGATGTTGCTGACTATTATGGTAACCCTCAAGATGAAGTCGGTATTCCACTGTTGATTGTCCTTAATCTCAAAGGCCAGGTACTACGTGTACGCGAAACCAGTGTTTTTGGTTCTGTCGGCACCCGAGGCTATGATCCTCAAAAGATTTTGACCTTTTTGCGTCAGTATGCAGCATCTTAGCTTGCTTGGGGAAACTCCTGCCATAATCCTGTTTTACGGTGCAAACTATTGAAATTACCCCCAGCGATAATGAGATGATCAAGTACAGGAATACCCAGCAAAGTCGCAGCCTGCAATAACTGACGGGTCAGAGCAATGTCTTCGGGGCTGGGTGTACAGTCCCCAGAAGGGTGATTATGGGCTACGATCAAACGCGCGCCGTTATGACGAACGGCTTCACGAAAGATATCTCTGGGGTGGGCTAAGGTTTCATCTACCGTACCTACGGAGATCACCTGATTAGAGAGCACACGATTTTTGATATCGAGGATCAGTACGGCAAATTTTTCTTGTAGCGCATAGCCGAGTTCACTTTGTAATAAGAGTGCGGCGGTCTCTGGGCTATCAATCAGCGGACTTTCGTTAGGACGGGTCAGATAAACGCGCTGCCCGAGCTCAATCGCCGCCAAAATCGTAGTGGCCTTAGCCGGACCCACACCAGAAACACTCATCAAGCGATGGGGACTAAGATGACGCATTTGGTCAATGGGATTGGCACCACCCTGGGCTAATTCGCGTAAAATCAACTGTGCTAAACCCAGGGCTGACAGCTGACCTGAGCCTGTTGCCAGTAATATCGCTACTAGTTCGGCGACAGAAAGATGTTTCGCACCAATTTCCATCAGCCGTTCACGGGGGCGTTCATCCATCGGCAAGTCACAAATACGTAAGTTATAGGTCACGGGGGAGATCCATCAGAAGTCAGATCTGTTTTACCCCACATATGGCAGTAACTTTTTATTAAATTGGACTTCGACCCTGAAACCCTCCCGGCGCTCGTGCCCGCACCTAAAGCGCGGGGGTTGAGCCAAGGCACTAAACTCGATGCGTAACGAGCTTGCCATTGGTAGCGCGGTAGGTGTAGTACTGATATCCATTGCGCATCATGTAGGTGCGATAAGGACCTCGGTAGTAAGTACCATTGGGTGCCTTGTGATAACGATGACCATTTCTGACAACATAGGTTTTATTGGTAGCAGTGTTGTTGGTAGAGTGGTAGACCATAGTCCTCGCTTCAGTTGGTGTGACGGCAACAACACCTGCGATTAGGAGCGTAAACATCAGTAACAGGTTGAATTTTTTCACAGGATTAACTTCCATTCAGTACCAGAATTCTATTTGTAAATCATGGAAAAGACCTTGTCCTTAAGAGATAGGTCGGTTGACTATAATGTTAAGCAATATAGTGTAGATATTTATAGACCTAGGTTGTTATTACGATGCCATTGCGCAATCATCTCAGCCACTCTTGGGTCAACTTGCCAACCTGGTGATAAGTTTTCTTGAGATGTGCGATAGTGCTGAGTTTGCACTAGCCAGTGATCCAAGTCAGGCAATATTTCTAAAGTGCAAGACTTACCTGCCTTAGCTAATTCCTCGGCGATTTGTTCGGACTCGACAGGAGGATAAACCCAATCCATCGCCCCGTGAATTAATAAAATCGGACAGGTGACTTGTAAAACAGGACGAAATAAAAATAACCGCTTACGTTGTCGGTATTCAGTCTGAATCATGGTCAACAAGCGACTGTGTTCCAACGGATCTGCCGCACTCAAAACTGATTGACAGAGCGACCCATAGCCCAGTAAATCTGACATCGTAGTCGCTGGCGGTGCAATGAGAATTAACCCACGACAACGAATTTTTTGGGCACCCAACAAGGCTAAACCCGCTGCCTCCGCATAGCCCAGTAAAATTGGCTCCTCTCCCAACTCTGGTAAACTCTGTGCTTGTTTAAGTATTTCCATAAAATCTTCGACAGCCTGCTGCGGGCCGCCAAAGTCCCCACTACTGCGACCTACACCCCGACGATCCAGACGCAATGAGCTAACGCCTTGCTGCGCTAATTGTTCGGCTAATTGTCCCAAAGGACGAAATCCTACATCTTGGTCATTGCCGTCACGATCCGCTAATGCACTGCCGTAGGCCAGAATGATCCCCGGAGCTTGACCTGTTACAAGTTCGCCCGCTAAGCTAGCTCCTGCCACAATAAAATCTATCGCAAAACCTTCAACCATACTCAGTAGTCTATCAGGGCTACACTGAAGAAAGTGTGTTTGAGGTCAGTTATGCGTATTTTGCACACCATGCTCCGGGTCAAAAACCTTGATGCCTCCAAAGCCTTTTACTGTGATGTTTTGGGTCTCAAGCTGTTACGCGAAAAAGAATACCCCGGCGGACAATTTACACTTGCCTTTCTGGGCTGTGAACCGGGCGGGGCAGAGATTGAACTTACTTATAACTGGGGACATGAAGCCTATATGCTCGGTGATGCCTTTGGGCATATCGCTCTGGGTGTCGAAGATATCGAAGGCGTCTGTGCTCAAGCCACGGCTAAAGGCGGCAAAGTTGTTCGTCCTCCTGGCCCAATGAAGCATGGTACAACGGTTATTGCCTTTCTCGAAGACCCGGATGGGTACAAAATCGAGCTGATTCAAAGCAAAGCCTAGCTATAAGACAGGGGCTGCATATGTTATCCTAGTAAAGGCAAATTTATCACACACCTCCGGCATTTTCGGGTGCTAACCAAGCCGGAGGGCGGCAAACCCGAAAAAGGAAAATCGATGGGCATTGTAAGTCTGGCAGAGATGTTAGAGGCGGGAGTTCACTTTGGACACCAGACTCGGCGTTGGAGCCCCAAAATGCGTCCCTATATTTTTACGGCACGCAATGGCATTCACATTATTGATTTGACCCAAACGGCAGTTTATCTTGAACGCGCCTTTGCTTACCTCAAAGGGGAAGCTGAGCAAGGTAAAAAAATTCTTTTCGTTGGTACCAAGCGTCAAGCTGCAACCGTTATTGCTCAAGAAGCCGCGCGTTGTGGGATGTATTTCATCAACCAACGCTGGTTAGGTGGCATGTTGACTAATTGGACTACGATTCGTTCACGAGTCGATCGTCTCAAGGATCTGCAAGCTATGCAGAAAAATGGAACCTTTGAACGTTTACCCAAAAAAGAAGCTGCTGTTTTGCGTAAGGAACTTGACCGCTTAGAGAAATATCTAGGTGGGATCAAAGAGATGCGTCGTTTGCCCGATATCTTGCTGATTGTGGATCAAAAACGCGAATACAACGCTGTTATGGAAGCCCGCCGTCTCAATATTCCGATTGTTTCATTACTTGATACCAACTGTGACCCTGAAATGGTTGATGTCGGTGTACCCGCCAATGATGATGCGATTCGCTCCATCAAATTAATTGTGGGACGCTTGGCTGATGCCATTATCGAAGGTCAAGGCGGTCGTCGTGGTGCGGAGATCGAGAGTCCTGAAGTGGCAGCGGTAGCTGAAACCCCCGAGCAAGAGATGATTTTTGATAGTCGAATTGTACCGGGTCTTGATACGGATGAAGACGAAGAAGAATAAACCATAGGAGACACGTCATGGCTGAAGTAACCACAGCACTCGTCAAGCAACTACGCGAAGCAACCAGCGTCTCAGTCAAAGATTGCAAAGCTGCTCTTGTTGATAGCGAAGGCGACATCGACAAAGCGAAGGAGTTTCTGCGCAAAAAAGGCTTGGCTAAGGGTGAAAAAATGGCGCAACGCCAAGCCACCGAAGGCCAGGTGGGTTCTTATATTCACACTGGTGGTCGCGTTGGGGTCTTAGTTGAAGTCAACTGTGAAACCGACTTTGTGGCGCGGGGCGACGTTTTCCAGACGCTAGTGCGCAATATCGCCATGCAAATTGCTGCGTGTCCGAACGTAGAATTTATTAGCGTGGCTGATATCCCAGAAGATATCAAAGAAAAAGAAAAAGAAATCGAAATGGGGCGCGAAGACCTCGCCAAAAAGCCAGAAAAAATCCGTGAGCAGATTGTCCAAGGCCGCATTGACAAATTATTGAAAGAGCGTTGTTTGCTCGACCAGCCTTTTATCAAAGATCAAGCCGTCACCCTAGACGAATTGATCCGCCAAACGATTACCAAAGTAGGCGAAAACATTAAAATTCGTCGCTTCTCTCGGTTTATCTTAGGCGAAGGTCTCAGCAAGTCCTAGTTTGATAGTTGATTACAAAAATAGCCTCTTTGCTTTATTGAAGTAGAGAGGCTATTTTTTGCCTTTGTGCGCAAAAGACAAAGTTTTCTCCATTTCAACCTGTATCTAAACGGAAGTTTAGATAGTCAGCCATGCCCTAAAAAAAGCCCCCCGCCCCAAGGCTGGATATATTTCTTGCTCCCTAGCCTTGGAGTGCGGAGCCGACTATGCAAGTGGAAACGGTATTACCCAAGTTCCGACCCTCATTTATTTATGGAATTCAGGAGTCATCATAGGCTTCCATACCCACACAAGAGCAGACCAGATTACGGTCACCATAGACATTATCGATGCGCCCAACTGCTGGCCAAAACTTATGCTCTTTAGTCCAAGGCGCAGGATAAGCCGCCTGTTCACGGGTGTAGGGATGATCCCAGGATTCCGTCAAGAGCGCAGCAGCCGTGTGCGGGGCATGTTTGAGAGGATTATCAAGCGGGTCAATTTTTCCGGTCTCGATCAAGGTGATCTCGTGGCGAATGGCAATCATCGCCTCACAATAACGGTCTAGCTCCGCTTTGGTTTCGCTCTCAGTTGGTTCAACCATGATCGTTCCTGCTACAGGCCAAGAGACTGTCGGCGCGTGGAAACCGTAGTCCATCAGGCGTTTAGCAATGTCATCCACCTCGATCCCGGCACTGAGCTTGAGTGGACGCAGATCGAGAATGCACTCGTGGGCTACAAAACCAGAGGCACCTTTATACAGTACGGCATAATAACGCTCCAAACGTTTAGCCATGTAATTGGCGTTGAGTATGGCAAGTCGTGTGGCATCAGCCAAGCCTTCTGGCCCCATCAAGGCGATATACACCCAAGAAATTGGCAAAATACTGGCACTACCCCAAGGTGCTGCCGCCACTGCTCCAATGCTCTGCATACCGCCCACGGGGATCACTGGGTGACTTGGTAGAAATGGCATCAAATGCGCTGCTACACCAATCGGCCCCATGCCTGGCCCACCCCCACCATGGGGAATGCAAAACGTTTTATGTAAATTTAGATGGCATACATCCGCCCCAAAATCTCCAGGACGGCATAGACCAACTTGCGCATTCATATTGGCACCATCCATATAGACCTGTCCACCATGCTCATGAATAAGCTCACAGATTTCACGAATAGCGGTTTCAAAGACACCGTGGGTCGAAGGATAGGTCACCATTAGAGCGGCGAGATTAGCACTATAGGTTTCGGCCTTGAGGCGCAAATCAGCGAGGTCAATATTTCCCAAAGCATCACAGGCCACGGCAATGACATTCATTCCTGCCATCACAGCACTCGCCGGATTAGTTCCATGAGCAGACTGGGGAATTAGACAAATATGACGGTGTTGCTCACCCCGGCTAGCATGATACTCTCGAATTACTAGTAGTCCCGTATATTCACCCTGAGAACCTGCATTAGGTTGCAGAGAAATACCAGCAAATCCTGTGATTTCAGCCAGCCAGGTTTGTAGCTGTTCAAATAAGATTTGATAGCCCTTAGTTTGGGTTAGCGGCGCGAAAGGATGAATATTGCCAAATTCTGCCCAAGTGACGGGGATCATCTCGGTCGTGGCATTGAGTTTCATCGTACAAGAACCCAAGGGGATCATCGAAGTAGTCAAGGATAAATCCTTAGACTGCAATCGTTGTAGGTAGCGTAGAAGTTCATGTTCGGAATGATAACGCTCAAATACAGGATGACTGAGATAAGCTGATCTCCGCTTGAAATAATCGGGGATCACGGGTGTCAGCGCAAGATCAGTAAGTGAGAAAGTAAGATCCTGTTGAGCGAAAACTTCGAGTAGATCTTGGATGTCAGCGGACGTAATTGTCTCATCTAGGCTGATGCCAAGTGTTTGGGAGTCAAGTACACGCAAGTTGATATATCTGGCTTGGGCTGCAGTTACTATCTCATCTAAGGAATGTCCCTTTATTTTGATGCGTAGCGTATCAAAATAAGGTTCAGTTGCAAGGCTATAACCGAGCTTTTCTAAGCCGCTAGCTAAGATTTGAGTTTGCTCATGGACATAAGTTGCAATTGCTCGTAAACCCTGAGGCCCGTGATAAACCGCATACATACTAGCCATCACTGCCAAAAGCACCTGAGCTGTACAAATATTGCTAGTGGCTTTATCTCGGCGAATATGCTGTTCGCGGGTCTGCAAGGCTAGACGTAGGGCTGGATGCCCATGAACATCTTTGGAAATCCCGACGAGTCTTCCTGGCATCTGACGCTTGTAGGCTTCACGGGTCGCAAAGTAAGCGGCGTGGGGGCCGCCATAGCCTAGAGGCACACCAAACCGTTGGGTATTGCCGACAGCAATATCTGCCCCAAATTCACCGGGAGGCATCAATAAAGTTAGGCTCAACAAATCTGCAGCGACGGTGACAAGAGCACCTTGTTGTTGGGCGGCGGTAATAAATGAACGGTAATCATAAATGGCGCCATCGGTGGCTGGGTATTGGAGCAAGGCTCCAAAGACCGGGGTTTCAAAGGTAAATGTCCGGTGATCCCCAACGATCACCTCAATGCCTAAGGGCAAAGCGCGGGTCTGAACCACTTCAATAGTTTGGGGATGACAGCTCGCCGCTACAAAAAAGGCTTTAGCCTTGGCCTTAGAGAGTCCATAACTCATTGTCATAGCTTCTGCTGCTGCTGTGCCTTCATCCAAAAGTGAAGCATTAGCAATGGGTAACCCCGTCAGATCCGTAATCAAGGTCTGAAAATTGAGTAGGGCTTCTAAGCGACCTTGGGCAATTTCGGCTTGGTAGGGTGTGTATTGGGTATACCAGCCCGGATTTTCTAAGACATTGCGCTGAATAACCGGTGGCGTAATACAAGCGTGATAGCCCATGCCGATATAAGAACGAAATACTTGATTTTGAGCTGCAATTTTTTTGAGTCGTGCTAGCACCTGTGCTTCTGGTGCCGCTTGCACTACCTTAAGTGGACGCTCTAAGCGAATCTCCGCTGGAATGGTCTGGGCAATCAGGTCTTCTAAAGACGTAAGACCCAGTGTTGAGAGCATTTCTTGGGTCTCAGTCGGCGTCGAACCAATATGACGGTGACTAAAAATATCAGGGTGTTGGGGCATCTCGGAAAAACTACACATTCCGACACATTATACATGGCTTACTCTGGGCTGCCATCGCACCGAGTACAGCTGCCTATCTGCTTTAGGATAATAAAGAGTGTGTTAGGACAAGAAAAACCATGGCTAACTATTGTTTGAGACTGATGATAGCGGCTTTTTTGGCATGGACAAATGTTTGGGCGGTGCAGGCCGCA
Source organism: Gloeobacterales cyanobacterium (assembly GCA_038226175.1). Taxonomy (GTDB): domain Bacteria; phylum Cyanobacteriota; class Cyanobacteriia; order Gloeobacterales; family Anthocerotibacteraceae; genus JBBRQP01. The sequence continues at coordinate 24,797 of JBBRQP010000009.1, read as the reverse complement.
GAACCGACGCGCCTTACTTGGTATGGTCATGCCGCCTTTAAAATTGTGACTCCCAAAGGTCATGTCCTCTTACTTGACCCTTGGCTCGAAAACCCTAGTAACAAAAATGGCAAAGCGGACGTCGCTAACCTCGGTAAAGTAGACCTAATTTTAATTACCCATGGGCATTTTGATCATGTAGGCCAAGCCACTGAGATTGCCCAAAAAACTAAAGCCCGTCTTGTCGCGACCTATGATCTAGGTAATGCTTTGGCTGATTATGCCAATTATCCTAAAGACCAAATGGGATTTGACTCCCTAGGCAACTTTGGTGGTGTGGTAACTTTTTTTGATGGCGAGGTCAAAATTGCCTTTGTGCCTGCTGTCCATAGCTCGACCATCAATAGCAAAGCCCTGGGCGTAAACCAAGATGATAGCAATCACTTTGCGGGTAACCCCGGTGGATTTGTAGTGATAATCAAAGACGGCCCGACTTTTTACCACACTGGTGATACAGATTATTTTGAGGATATGGCTGATGTCCGTCAATATGGCAAGATTGACGTGATGCTAGCGTGCATTGGCGATCATTTCACAATGGGTACCCAACGTGCAGCAGCAGCAGTAGCCTTGGTTCAACCAAGGATCGTAGTACCGATGCATTACGGTACATTCCCGGTCTTGACTGGAACGCCGCTGCAATTTGAGGTTGCACTCAAAGCTCGGGGCTTAGCCAAAAAGTTTATGTCCCTACAAATTGATGTTCCCATGGCCTTTTAATCCCCCAAAAGCTCTTGCAATTGCCGCCACAGACTAGCTTGTGCCGCTGTTTGTTGCCCTGCTGCCACAAAAATGAGATCGCCAGTCTCTAAGAGCAGGTCATCGGGATTAGTAAGGTCAGTCACTGTGACAGTTCGCTGTTGCAAACGATGATTCGTATCAAACCGCAGCAAAACCACCTGTCTGGTTGCTTGGGCAGTAAATCCGCCGGATGCTTGGATCGCCTCGCTTAAGGGCAAATGGGGCGTTATACTGAGCCAACCCGGTTTTTGGACAGCACCCAAAATTTTGACCTTGATCGTAGTAGGTGCGGCCAAACTAGATTGAGCAATCTTTGTATCAGGCGTGTTTTGGGCACGACGGGGTACGAGCAGGAGGTCTGCGTCACTGAGGAGCAAGTCATTGGTGGTATCGCCCGTTTCAAGCAGTGCTAGAAGATTGAGTGTACGGCGACTAGTTTGACCATTAGACTGGCGGTGTAAAAGCACAATGTGTTCGAGGTCAGCGGTTGTTTTGAGACCACCAGCTAATTTCAAAGCCTGCGAGGTTTGTAAATCTTGATAACCATAGACCGACTTGCCGTCAACTGGCGTATGACCATAGGTTCCGGGCTGAGCTACTTCTCCTTGGACAGTGACACGAATCGAGCGGGCTGCACTCAAACTAACGATGACTTCGGGATCGACTAAGTAGGTGCTGTAGAGTTCTGTTAAGCGTCGTTGTAATTGGGCCGCTGTTAAGCCCTCAGTTTGGACAATACCAACTAGAGGCAAGGTCAGCTGCCCTTCAGTGGAAATTATCATAGGTTTGATGCCTGCCAGAACCTGTGGGATGCGGATACTGAGCTGATCTCCGGCACCCAATCTATACACATTGGTAGCTGCTGACAGGTCAAAGGAACGGGGTTCAGCGGGGGGTGCTTGTGCTTGGACGTCCCCCAGAGCCAGTGTTAGCCACACAACTAAGATCCTACTCTTGCGGATCAGCATGGAAAACCGCCTGTTCCACGTCCCAGCGGCTGAGCGAATAGGGAAAATTAAGGGTACGGGTTTTGCCATCAAAGGCATATTCTGCCCGTAAGGTGGTTTCTTCGAGATCAATCGTTGTCGTCCATGTTGTCGTAATGAGATGCCATCGGTGCAAGATTTCCGTATCTTGCTGGCAGCCCTGCTCCACTAACCAGGCTTCCAATTGAGGGAGCGGATGGTTATATAACGGTGTATCGGCTGGTAGTAATTTCATTCCTGCTATCCTCGTAATAAACTGACAAAACCCACTAAGATCAACGATGCCAGAAAAGAGGCACCTAAAATAAATAAAGCAAAAATTTCTGTATTAGATAGCGGACGTTCATGAATTTCTAGGGTTTGTTGGGGTGGTTGGGCCACAGGGGCTACCGGTTTAGTCGCCGCACGCAAACTATAGAGGCGTTGGTCATACTGTACCCGCTTGGTCGGGTGACTGAGAATGGTGTAGGCTTCGTTGATCACCAAAAATTTTTCGAGGGCTTCTTGAGGGGCTAGCGTTGTTGTATCAGGATGATAGATACGGCAAAGCTGACGATAGGCTTGGCGAATATCGCCATCTCGCGCTCCGGGTAGTACGCCCAAAATCTGATAATAATTGCCGCGCTCCGTCATTATGCTCATCATTAACCCGCTTGATCCCCAGAATAGTCGAAATTTTGACCCACATCACCGCTATTAGCCCAACTCACCTCACCGCTTGATTGACGCTGTACCCCCAAAACTCCTATGATCAAGATTCATGCGGATGTGGCGGAACGGTATACGCGCTAGTTTGAGGGACTAGTGGAGCAATCCTTGGGAGTTCGAGTCTCCCCATCCGCAAATTTTTTACTGCGCAATCAATTTACCGCGTAACATATTCATGCCACAGACAAATTCATATTCTCCAGGCTTGATAGGTGTCATTTCTAAGGTAACAGTTTCATTTTGGGGTAAATGAGAACGTAGACCAAAATCTGGAAAGATTACTTCTTCGCTACAAGCTGAAGATTCGCGACGTGTAAAATTTAAGCGCACCAATTGACCAGCTTTGACCATGATTGAGGCTGGACTATAGCCGCCTTGCACGGTGATATTGACCTCTTGGATGCCCATACTTGATGTAGCAGCTTGGCTATCTGTGTCTTTCCAGAGCCAAAAATACCAGACAATCCAAGCGATAAAAGCTAATCCTAAACCATTGATCACAATATTCATGAGCTGGACTCCACTGGGGCAAAGAAACGTAAACGATTAGCATTAGTCACGACTGTGATACTCGATAGAGCCATCGCACCGCCAGCAATAATTGGTGAGAGCAGCAAACCAAAGAGTGGGTAAAAGACGCCCGCCGCGAACGGTATCCCTAAAGCATTGTAGATAAACGCACCAAAGAGGTTTTGGCGAATATTAGCTAATGTAGCTCGTGAGATTTCGATTGAATAAACTAGTGCCTTCAAACTGCCACCAAGCAGCGTCACGTCAGCGGCCTCAATCGCCACATCGGTTCCGGTACCCATGGCAAAACCAACGTCCGCTTGGGCCAGAGCCGGTGCGTCATTGATGCCATCGCCCACCATACCGACGAGACCTTTGGTTTTTTGTTGATCTTTTTGGAGGGTTTGCACCATGTGCGCTTTATCAGCAGGGAGCACTTCGGCTAAAACTTTGGTAATCCCGACTTGGCGGGCAATGGCTTGGGCCGTGCGCTGGTTATCGCCCGTCATCATCACCACTTCAATGCCCATTTTTTGAAGGGTACCAATAGCCTTGATAGCATCACCTTTAATCGTATCTGCCACCGCAATTACGCCTGCTGGCTGACCATCCACCGCAATAAACATGGGAGTTTTACCCGCATCCGCCAAAGGATCAGTGCGTGACGTAAAGGCATCAAGACTAATCTTTTGCTCGGTCATCAGTTTGGCATTACCCACCAAGACTATCTTTTGATTAACCGTGGCCTCAACCCCCTGACCGGGCAATGCCTGGAAAGCCTGGGGTTCATCTAAAGCCAATCCGCGTTTTACTGCACCCTCGACAATCGCTTGGGCTAAGGGATGTTCACTACGACGATCCGCAATTGCCGCCAAGCGCAGCAGTTCTTCTTCGGTAAACCCGGCTAAAGGTAAAACATCCGTGAGTGATGGTTGGCCTTTAGTAATCGTTCCAGTTTTATCGAGTACCAACACTTTGAGCTTAGAGGCATTCTCTAAGGCTTCACCATTGCGGATTAAGACCCCGTTTTGGGCGGCTTTACCAACACCTACCATCAGGCTCATTGGCGTTGCCAAACCTAGCGCACAAGGACAGGCAATCACCAACACAGTCACCATTGCGACTACCGCAAAATTTAGAGAAGGGCCTAAATTAAACCAGATTAAGAAGGTCAGGATCGCCATAATCACCACAGCGGGTACAAAATATCCCGACACCAGATCCACGAGTTTGCCGATTGGCGCTTTAGAAGTTTGGGCTTGTGCCACCATTTTCACAATTTGCGAGAGAGCTGTATCTTTACCTACCTGAGTCGCCTTAAAGGTAAATGCGCCAGTTTTATTGATACTCGCCCCGATTACCCGGTCACCCGGACGTTTATCGGTAGGCACAGATTCTCCGGTCACCACGGATTCGTCTAGGGCTGATTCTCCCGTTAGGATTACGCCGTCTACCGGAACTTTTTCGCCGGGACGTACTAAGACACTATCGCCAACAATGACCTGTTCGATGGGAATATCACGTTCTTTGCCGTCTCGAATCACCCGGGCTGTTTTGGCTTGAAGTTCGAGGAGCTTCTTGATCGCTTCACTAGATTGTCCTCGGGCTTTGGCCTCAAGAGCCTGACCGAGTAGGACTAAGGCAATTACAATCACGGCTGTATCAAAAAACATCCCTGCGGCTTGGGGTGGAAATAAGCTAGGAGCAACTGCATAAACAGCTGAATAAAGCCATGCTGACCCGGTACCCAACGCCACTAAGGTGTCCATCGTGGCATTGTGATGCCGAAAACTATTCCAGGCTCCCGTAAAAAAAGCCCCGCCCGACCAGGCCAACACGGGCAAACTCAACAGAGCGGCTGTGATGCCAATTGCACTATGCCAAGCCATCGTGGCTGCTCGCAAGGCAGGAATATAATCGGGTACAGAAAAGAGCAACATCGGCACGGCAATGACAGCGGCAAACCAAAACTTGCGCATAGTATCCTGATAGGCTTTTTCCTGTGGAGCTATGGTCAGAGTTGCCTCAAGTTGCTGAGTAGGCAGTTCCCCATCTGCTACCGTATAACCTGCCTGCGCTAAAGCCGTGCGCATAGTTGCTTCGCTAGCCTGGGTTGTGACCTCGACCTGCTTGGTTGTCACATCTACCTTGACCTGAGCTTGGGGGTCTAAGGTTTGAATGACGTTGGTTACCGTGTTGGCACATCCGCCACAACTTAGGTTCGGGATATTTAGTTGTAAAGTCATGCTGTCAACTCCTTGGATGAAACTTAGCGGATCAGGTAATCTAATCCTAGAGTTTACAGTTGACTATAGAGTCAAGCAAATAGACTCTTCGTATTAACTTTATTGCTTAGAAAATGAAATTACCTCTACCCTGTGACATGATTTTGTGGAAGGTGCAAAATCAAGGCAAATCTCCTCCCATAGCTTGTTCTAGTTGTGCCAGAGCCGATTGGTAATCATAGCGAGCTTTGATCTCTTGTAACTGTGCCCGTAGCAAAGCTACAAAAGAATCTAGGACTTCAACTTGAATACTCCGACCCACAGCAAAGCGTTCTTGAGCTAAGCGATTTTCTTCGGTAGCCAAGGTAATTCCAGCCTGAGCCAGTTGGATCGAAGACTGAGCTTGTTGAGAATTGAGCCAAGCCTGAGTTACAGTTTGAGCTAATTCTTGTTCTTTGGCTCCTTGTTGTAGCAGGGTCTTGCTTAAATTGGCTTGGGCTTTTTCTACCTCGGCTGCACGGCCACCAAAGTCGAGTATGGGTAGCGTTGCCGCCACAATCAATGAACTGCCGCTCCCAAAACCATCGGACTCTGGGGTTCGTAATTCGCCTTGGGCATAGAGACTGACTTGGGGTAAATACACTGCCGTTGCCAATTGGACTTGGGCTGTACTAGCTTGAATTCGCAGCTGTAAGGCGATGAGTTCGGGATTATGGTGTTTAGTCTGTGCTAGGGCTTGGGCTAAGTCTAGGGTTGGGGCAGTCTTTGAGAAACCATCACTGAGTGTAAATTCAGAAGCAGGATTGACCCCTAAGGCTTTTTTTAGATCCGCTAGAGCACTTTGGTAAAAAGTTTGGGCTGCAATCAGGGTTTGCTGGGCAGCGGTAAGTTCGGTTTCGTCACGCAGGATATAGACACGGGGAACCTTGCCCACAGCAAAACGGTCACGGGTCTGGCTAAGGCTAGCTTCGCGGTGTCTTACATATTCGCGATAGGTTACAACTTGGCGCTGGGCTAGTAAGGCTTGGAAGTAGGCTTGTTTAGCGGCAAAAATCGCAGCCAAGCGAGCGGCATCAACATCTTGGTCGGCGGCATCTCCTTGGGCAGTGGCTTCGGCAAGATGAGCTTCTAATCGACCGCCAGTATAAAGGGGCAAACTTAGACCTAGGTTAAACTCTCCCGCTGAATTACGGGGAATATTGCTCGGCCCAGGACTGAGGGTATAGAAAAAAGGGTTGTTTGCTAGGGTATAGGCCGAATTGATGGTTAATAGAGGTAAACGAGCAGATTGGGCAATCCCGACTCCGGCACGGGCAATGCGTGCTTCCTGCTCGGCTATCAAGACCGCAAAACCTGCTGTTTTAGCCCGTTGCACAGCATCTTTGAGGGTCAATAGACCTGTGATCAAAGGACGATGGTCTGCTAGAGTTTCTGAAGGTTGGGCGACAGCTGGCAGACTCAGCCCTAGTAAAAGTAAGCCCACCGCAAAATACCTGATCGGCAGCATATTATTTCACAGTAAAACTAAAGTTGGCACGCGCTGGCGGTTTAGTATCTTTGATATTGACCTGTAGATTCCATTTTCCGCCGAAGGGAAGACTGGTTTTAATTTCATAGACGCCAGGAGTTGTCGCTTTTACTGCCACTTTAGCTGCAGCCATGCCCATGTCCCCCATGCCCATAGCTGCCATTTCTTGAGCAGATTGGGTGATTACAGCTTTAAAGTCTTGACTGATAAACGGTTTATTTTGAGCATCACTGACTTTAAGCATAAGGATATTTTTACCAACTTTGAGCGGGATACTTGCCACTATTAGCACGATTTTGGCAGCACCTACTTGGGTACTAGGTTTGATTTCAGCCGCTTGAACCGCTGCGCTTAAATATAGAGCAGTAACAAGTACGAGAGCAAAGCGTTGCATAGTAGACTCCTTTGAAGTGGGGTTGAAATTACTCTTGCTGTTCCGGTTGAACAACAGAAGCTCGCGCAAGTGGTATGGGATGGCGATGTCCGCTCTGACTAACCCAATTTGTCGCATCATCCACGACAGCGTGCATGACTGGGATAACAATCAAGGTGAGCATGGTAGAAATACTCAAACCACCCAAAATAACCGTGGCAATTGGCGAATAGGCATCCATTCCCGTATCAGGGAAAAACGCCAAGCGTATAATCACCACCAAAGTCACAATCACCGTCATCAAAATTGGTTTGAGGCGAATTGGCCCTGCTTCTCGAATCGCTTGGTCACGGGGAATGCCTTGACGACGTTTAGTCAGAATCAAATCAATCAGCAAGATCGCTCCTGCCACATCAATGCCTGACAAGATGATAATCCCCAATATTGAAACTGTAGAAAAAGTTTGCCCTGCGAGTAGTAATGCTCCAAAAACTCCCGCTAATTCTAAAGGAATGGAAAGCATCATATTGAGCGGTTGAATAAACGAGCGGAACTGAATTACTAAAATCAAATAAATCAGGATCAGCGAAACAACAAGTCCTTTAATTAGACGATCAAACTCAATCATCATATCGGTCATATCACCCATCGAATCTAAGCCATATCCAGGAGGAAAATCAAGTTGGGTGCCAGAGCGCATGGCTACAGCCATCGATAAATCCATCGAAGCTGGGCCATGCTTACGGTAAAAGCCGTTGATGTAAACGACACGTCGGCCATTGACATGTTCAATCAGACTAGCTCCGTGCTGTTGTGGGAAGGTAACTATTGAGTTTAAAGGTAACTGTTGCCCAGTGGGGGTCGTGATATAGGTTGCGGCAAGTTCCGCCTCTCCCTTGCGCGCCTGCTGGTCATAGCGTATAAAAATTGAATTTACGCGCAGATTAGGACGGTTGTAGTATTGCATGGTGTATCCGCCTTGCAGAGCATAGCGGGCTTGTTCGGTCACTTGCTCCACACTTAGACCCAACTCTTGAGCCCGGCGATGGTCTACCTGTAACCGATATTCTGGCTGGCTCAGGGTCGAACTGGTGTTAAGCATGACGAAACCAGGCACCTTTTTGGCAATAGCTAGGACTTGACTTGCGAGTTTATGTAAAACTCCCAAATCCTGTCCATAGACTGCAATCTGGACAGGAGCCGCTGAAGTGGCCATCACATCTACGCCCATAGCTTGCATTGCGATCCGCCGCAGGCCGGGAATCGTGCGCTCCGCTTCAAGATTTGCTGCATCCATTACTTGCCAAATATCGCGGGAACGATCCCCGCGATCCTTGAGTGTAACGATCAGCGAAGCACTATTGACACCGCCCATACTATAACCACTGAAATAGGTATTATTGTTGGTTACCTCAAACCCGACTTCTGAAGAGACTTTTTCGACTTCAGGTTGTTTAAGCAAAATTTGTTCAAACTGCCGACTCATCCGATCAGTCCGACTAAAAGAAGTTCCTGGTTGAGCCTCAAGTGTCGCCATAAATTGCCCTGAATCTGCTAGAGGCATCATCTCTTGACCGATGTAAGGATAGAGCGCAATCCCAAGAAAGATAAAAACCCCGGCTACAGCTAGTGTAAGCAGACGATTTTGGAGGGCAAAATTTAGTAGCATTTGATAACGATCTTCTAGCCAACCTAAGCCTTGGCGCACGGGAGCTAAAAATTGTCTAAGTTGACCAGGTTGATTGGGGTCATTAGGTTTGAGAAAATAGGCCGCCATCAAAGGTGTCAGGGTCAAGGAAATAAGCAGTGAGGCGATCAGGGCATAGATAATCGGCCAAACAATTCCCACAAACATTAGCCCTGTCAGTCCTCCCGCCAAGGTCATAGGTAAGAGCGCCGCAATCATCACAAAGGTAGCAGCGGCAATGGCAAGAAAAACTTCTTGGGTTCCTTCAATTGCGGCACTCAAAGGTGGTTTACCTTGTGCTAGTTTCCGTTCTGTGGCCTCAACCACCACAATTGAATCATCGACCAAGCGACCAATTGCGAGCAAAATACCAATTAATGTCGAAGAGTTGAGGGACATACCCATGGGTACAAAGGGCAGGATAGAGATGGCAAGAGCTGTAGGAATAGAAATTAAGACAATAGTGGTCGCTCGCAAGTCCTCCAAAAAAACAAGGATTACCAATCCCGCCAAAACTACGCTAATCAATAATTCAATCACAGTACTAGTACGAATAATCTCAACTAAGTGGGAATTATCATAGGCTTCCTTAAATTCAAGACCAGGATATTGCCCTTGAATATGACGTAGCTCAGCTCGCAACCGCCCAATTACAACCGGTGAACTCGCATCCGCTTTTTGAATAATATTGATCCCTAGAGCCGCTTCACCGTTATAGCGGTAACTACTCCGGCGTTCTTCGTGGGTATCTTGTACCGTTGCCACATCATGCACATAAACGAGTTGGCTACCTTTACTAAAAATGGGGTAATCGGCGATAGCTTGGGCATTAACCGCGCGTTCATCGCTCCTGACCAGAATTTCTTGATCACCGTAAGTCAGGGCTCCAGCCCCTTTACTTTGGTTGTTGCGGTCAATCGCATCGCGCACTTGCAAGATAGATACGCCATAGGCGGCGAGTTTTTGACGGTCAATAATAACTTGAAGTTGTCTACGGTAGCCCCCGAAGATCGATACAGCTTGAACTTCTTCTACCTGTTTGAGTCGGTCTACTAGGGTATTATCGGCAAAGTCCCGTAAACGCACAGCGTCCCAACCTTGACCTTGGAGAGCTAGGGTCAAAACGGGACGATTTAACGGATCAATCGGTAATACCCAATAAGAGCGGGTATTAAAGTTATCCAGCGGCAAATCTCCTTCCGCCGACTTCATCACACTCTGAATTGCCATCACCGAGCGTTGCGTGTCTTGTCCCCAAGCAAATTGCACCGTCACCAAAGACATATCCTGTTGGGAGCTAGAACGCACAAAACGCACACCATCAAGGACACTCATCCGCTGCTCAATAGGTTTACTGAGATAGGTTTCTACTTCAGCTGGTGAAGAACCGGGCGCCATGGTCACAATCGCTACCAACGGACTCTGAACATAGGGCATCATGCGCACTGGTAGACGAGCAAATAACGCCAATCCTGCCAGAGCCAGAATACCGATATACAAAGCACTTACTACCACCGGATTACCGATAGCCCAACGTGGAATTACACCAATCTTCATGGTTGCGGATCTTGCATGATTCTTACGTCCTCTCGACTAAATGTACTGTAGACCCTAGAGCCAGCTATAGAGTCAAGGAAGTTTATTTAGATATTGGGCGATTATCTAAGGTAAATTGGCTATTTCCTTGATGTATTTTGTCTTTGACTTTAGCGGTCATTTCCCAAGTCCCCTGCATACTCAAATAGGTATCTACCCGAAAACGTCCCGGTTGTCCGGTTGACCTGACCTCTGTTTGCGCCGCCATTGGCGCCATATTTTTCATCGGCATAGCAATGCTGACTTCTAGGTTTTCAACTTTGATTGGTGCGCCTGTTTGGGCATCCTGAACCTCGATTAATAAGGCATTGTCACCTAGTTGTGGCTTACTTAGAGGGCTAATTAAGTGAATGCGGGTATTACCTGTCGTCGTCATCTCAGCCAATGCGGGGTGATCCGCCTCATTTACTGCTACTACTTTGGTGCTTTCGGTTAGATTTTCTTGCCCGGAAGTAATAACTCTTGACCCCAGAGCTAATCCGCTCACTACCTCAACTTTTTCTGAGCTAGCTAGTCCCAGAGTTACAGGCTGGTGTTTAGGAAACTTACCCGCCAACACCCAAACCATTGCTTGACCTGCCACATTATCTACGGCAATCTTGGGAATCGTAAGTGCCTTAGATTTGCGCCCAGTGATGATCTCCATTTCTAAAAACTGTCCTGCCCGCAAACGATTATCAAGATTATCAACGAGTGCTTCAATCGTAACGGTGCGGGTCTCTAGGCCAGCTTGCGGAAAGATACTTGTGACTTGGCCTTGCACCAGTCTATTTTGCTGACCGACAATTCGGGCAGTAAGCGGCGTGCCGACTTGGATGTGCGCAAGGTCTTGGGTCGTGACATTAGCTTGTAGCCGTACCCGCTGATAATTACCAACTTTGAGTATTCCCATCCCTGGCTGTACGACAACGCCAGGATCAGCCATGCGCTCTTGGATAATACCTGTAATCGGAGAGGTGATGACAGTGTAGCTTTGCATGATCGCTGTGCTGCGCGATTTAGCACGCGCTTGCGCTACTAGAGCTTGGGATTTTTGTACTTGAGCTTGAAGTCGGCTCTGTTTGCGTTCTACGCCGCGTAAAACCGCTTGAGATGCATCCGCTTGACTTCTTTCTTTATCAAACTCTTCTTGGGAAATCACTCCTTTGATGAGCAACACCTGCGCTCGGGGAAGGTCTTTTGCCCAGTATGTGTAGTCAGCTTGCATTTGGGCTATTGCCTGATCGTGTTCTGCTAATTCTGCGCGACTGGCTTGGAGGTCAGCATTCGCCGCCGTGATTTCTGCTCGGGCAGCACTAGCAGCTGTAATTAATTCTTCGGCATTGAGTTTGGCTAAAACCTGTCCTTGCACCACTCGGTCACCAGGATAGACCCTATAATCCGTCAGTCGGCCCGGCACTCTAGGGTAAACTATGACCTCTAGATAGGGGCGTACCGTTCCTGTATAGCGGACAGTCGAGGTTAGTGTTTGTGCTTCAACTCTAGCTATGGTGACCGGGACATCATTGGCTGATCCATCTACCCGCATCATCTCTTCCATCGACATATTCGCCATTTCTGGCATGGTTGCCATACTAGCAACAGATGCAGGTTTAAAGAGTTTAGTGACCGTCACAATACTCCCTATTGCTAGAACAAGAAACACCATAGTTGAAAAAGTTTTAGACTTCATAACTCTTTCTCTAAATGGTGAGACTTTGGCGTACTTTCTTGATAAGTCACGCCTTCAATCAAACTGCATAGCTCTTGGCTTCGAGGGTCATCAAACGGTCGATCTAACCATTGTTGGCGATAGACTTCAAGGTCACTTTTGAGGCTCTGCATCCGTTCTATTTGCTCGCCAAGATGGGTAATTTTGTGATCCAATAAATCCTGAACTAAAGGACAAATCGTGGTGCCTTGTTGTCTTATACCTAATACTTGTTGAATATCCGCTAAGGTGAATTGTAAGGACTGCGCTTTACGGATAAATTGTAGGCGACGGATAGCAGACTTATCATAAAAGCGATAGCCGCTTTCGCCACGTTGTACAGGATGAATCAAGTCTAAGGTTTCGTAATAGCGAATAGTCCCCACAGCTACGCCGGTCTGTTCGGCTAGCTCACCAATTTTGAGTAACTTATCCTGGCTTATTTGACGAGGTTGTAAGTCCATAGCTGTCACTCTTGATACCGTAACTTTGCCTATTGCCACCATAAACCCTATAGCTCACTATAGAGTCAAGGAGATTATACAAATAACTCGTGGTTGTCTCTATTCACTATGATCCTAGGCAGGTCAGATGTACGGTTCTTGCTTAATTAGTGGGTTCAACTTAATGCATTTGCGTGGCTTTTAGAAGTCTGTTAGCAAGCGTATTATCTCGATAATCAAGATACAAGCTGAGGAAAAATGAAAAAGTTTTTCCCCAGCGCGGATGACTACATGGTCATTGCAGCCATTTCTTGGCAAGTCTGAGCGCAACGACGGCAGGCTTCAGCACATTTAATCATCTGAACATCATTGCCCATACGGTCACACGCAGCCGCACATTTTTCACAAATTTGGGCGCAGACACCACAGATTTGGGGATGAAATACAGATTGACTGAGCATGAAGTCAGTACTGGTCTGACAGATTTGGGCACAGTCGAGCAGGATCTGGATGTGGGCAGTTTTGGCATGATCGCCACCTTTATCAAGACAGTAGGTAACGGCAGTCAAGCAGGTGCTATGACAGTCAGTACAGTTCTTGATGCAGACTTCCATTTGAGATTGGGTCATCGTTTGCGTAACCATGTTCTTTACCGTAACAAACTACTTCATTACAGCGTTTTGCATCTATTGCAACCTCTATCTAGGGGAAGATATCCTGCTCAAGTATAATAGGCACAAAATCACGTCTTTCTAATTAGATAGAGCGTTATTTATGAAGTTCTATTTGTCGAGAATCACTAAACTATATTTCGCTCACAAAATATTGATAGTGAAGTCAGCCGTAATAATTTTGCCAGCGCGCTGAAATTGTCCCCACATTTTATAAAGACCTGGTGTAGGAAAAGCAGTTTCAAAGGTAACGGTACCCACTGGATCAACCTTCATCTGTTCCATCTGCATCCCTGGCATAGATTGATGCGCCATGTTTTGCATCCCTGATTGAGGATGGGCATGGAGATAACTGGCAGCGGTTAATTTAGGGCTGTATTTAACAATAACCAGATGACCCATCGCCCCTAAATAAGGTTGCAGGTCTGTGATCGGCTTACTCTGAATATCTTGGAAGATAAAAGCCATGGGTGTTTCGATGCCTGGTCTAATTGTTTTGGGGTCAAGAGCCAAAGTGATATTTATCCCATCAATAACTTTGCTGAAAGCAGTATCAGCAGTTGGCGCGATACCTTGGGCGATACCTGCATTGAGAGCTACAGCACTTACCTGTTTATTTTGGCCTTTGGGCGTGTAGTCTGCAAAGGCAGTATAAGCACCTTGGGCTGGTAGAGTAGCCTTTAGGTTAAAAATTCCTTGATCTTGATAATTTGGGTGAAGGTGCTGAAAAGATTGCAGGTCATTACTGACAATAATGAAGTGCATCAACTTCTCATGTACCCGCGCAAATTGGGTAATGGGTTTACCTTGGGTTGAGCGTACCTTGATCGTAAAGTTTTGGAGTTTATTCGGTAACAAAGAAGTGGCAGGCGTGACTGTGACCTTGTTAGGTTGTTGGGTCTGCATCTTCATCCCAGCCATGGCAGGTTCATGGGCTGCCGCAGGTAATACAAAATAGCCCGTCCCTGTTAGCAGAACTATTGTCAAAGCAGGAAAAAATGTGCGCTTCACAGAATAACTCCTTTGAGTAGGGTTGATGGGGAAAATATTGGTTACTTTTTGTACCATTTTTTGCGTCAAGTTTTCATCTGAGCAATTTCTTTTTGTTGTGCTGTGATAATTTCTTGAGCAAGTTTTTGAATCTCAGGCCGTTTAGACTTTTTGAGGGCATCTTGCGCCATAACTATGGCACCCTCATGATGTTCCATCATTGCATTGATAAACCGTAGATCATAATTGCTATCTGCGGCGCCGAGGTCTTTCATCATCATGCCAGACATGGTTTTGTGATCCATTTTCATGTCCTGCTTCATCTCTTGAGCTTGAATCGGCAAGCTCAGCATCAGACCAGCAACAAAAACAAATGCATTGACTTTCATGGTGTAACTCCTTGTGAGGTAATCAGATTTTAAAGGTGTAACGGGCATTGAGCTTCTTGCCAGCGACCGAAGTGAGTACCACTGCTTTATAGATACCTTTAGCGGTCATGGCTAAATTAGCCGTATAACTGTTTTCCTTGACATCATAGACAAGCGGTAGAGCTAGCTTTTTACCATCGGGAGCCATGACTTGGAGTTTGACTTGGGCAGTGCTCACTATTTTATCTTTGGCATCCATCAGATAGAGATGGATATGCGTGTATTTAGCTTCTGGTTCAGCAACGAGTTCCAGATTGTAGCCTTGAACTTCAACAGCTTGACCGCCATGTTCGGCGCCATGGGCGTAGACCGCGACCGGGAATAAAAACAAAGTAAACCACAACAATGCAGACCATTTCATCAAAAACTCCTTTATTCTTGGACTGGAGATAAACGTTCAGTAACTACTATCTTGGTAGCAGCAGTGCGTACGCCAAATAAGGTAAACAGAGCGGGGATCACGACCAAAGTCAGAGCCGTAGAAGTAAATAGTCCCCCCAATACCACCACGGCTAGCGGTTGAAGGATTTCTTTACCCGCTCCTGCACCGATGATCAAGGGAATCATCGAAAGTCCGGCAGTAAGCGCCGTCATCAACACGGGTGAAAGACGTTCGAGTGAGCCCTCCACCAAAACTTCGTCAAACTTCATACCTTCCGCCAATAGATGGTTATAGGTTGTAACGAGAATAATGCCATTACGGTTAGCAACACCGATCAGGGTAATGAAACCCATCAGCGAAGCTACCGATAATATCCCACCACCAAAAAATACAGCCACAATGCCCCCAATCAAGGCTAGAGGCAAATTAGCCAGAATGAGTAGGGTAGACCGCACTGATCTAACAGCACTGTAGATCAGCAAAATGACCACTAATAAAGCAAGTCCACTGAAGATCAAGAGTTCGCTGGTTGCCCGTTCTTGGGCTTCAAATTGTCCCCCATACGCAATGAAGTAACCCGTCGGCAGTTGCACTCGCGCACTAATTTTAGTACGAGCTTCGGCAATGAGTGAGCCGATATCGCGCCCTGAAGCATTAGCAGCAATCACAAGGCGTCTTGACACGTTTTGACGGTTAATCGTATTAGGCCCGGTGGTTTGTGTAATCGAGGCAACTTGTGAAAGCGGAATTTTTTGACCCGCTGGTGTATCAATGAGTAGATTAGCGATGGTTGGGAGCTGTTGACGCGCTGCGGGTTCGAGCCAAACCAGCAGATCAAATACCTGCTGGTTTTCGAGTACTTGAGAGACTACCCGTCCCTTAAAAGCCGTCTCGACCGTGTCAGAGAGTTGACCGATGGTCAGTCCATACCGTGCTGCAGCTGCCCGGTCAAACTTGATATCGATTTGACCAATCGGCACCTGCGGTTCTACTTGTAGATCCACCACGCCCGGAATTGTTTTCATGGCTACGGCTACTTGCTGGGCGAGCGCGCGTAGTGTATTCAAATCTGCGCCAAAAACCTTAATGGCGATAGCTGAGCGACTTCCTGATAACACTTCATCGATACGGTGCGAAATAAAGCCACCGACATTCGCGGCAACCCCAGGGATCTGAGCAAACTCATCCCGAATGATCGCTAAAACCTGCTTGCGGTCTTGGGCACTTGCCGCAATCTGGACATCAAGTTCGCCAAAATTTACCCCGCCTGCATCATCATCGCCTAGGGCGCGTCCAGCCCGAAACTGCGCTGATTCAATTTCTGGATGTTTTTTAAGGGCAGTCTCGATGGCTAACCCGATCTGTTGGGTTGAACTCAGGGATGCTCCAGGAAATTGTGATACGGCAATGATTAAATTACGCTCCTGAAATTCCGGTAAAAAGGTCTTACCTAGACCAGGAACCAAAGTTAGAGAAGCCAATAAAACGCCCAAAGAACCACCTAAAATTAGCCAAGGATTACGGGTTGCAAAGTTTAAAACTGGGCGATACAGTTCTTTTAGCTTTTGTACAGTCCAGGTTTCAGCTTCTGGTAACGGTGATCCAACGAGGAGTAAATAACACATGGCTGGGGTTACAGTTAGCGCCACCAATAATGAAGCCAGAATTGAGGTGATAAAAGCTAATCCTAAGGGCTTAAATATCTGCCCTTCGACCCCGGTCAAAAAGAAAATTGGCACAACCACAACGCACAAAATCAAGGTTGCGAATACTACTGAACTCCGAATTTGGACTGAGGCATGATAAATAACCTCAAGGGGCGCGAGCGGATACGCAAGTAAAGAGTTTTCTCGTAATCTACGATAAACATTTTCGGCATCAATAATGGCATCATCAATCACTTCTCCTAAGGCAATGGCTAAACCGCCCAAGGTCATGGTATTCAAGCCTACACCCAAACTATTCAAGATCAAAATACTAACTAAAACAGACAGCGGTAAAGCTACGAGCGTAATGACCATCGTCCGCCAGTTGCCTAAGAAAAAAACAAGAATAACCGCAACGATGATTGCTCCATCCCGCAAGGCATCCACAACATTTGTGACGGATTTTTCAATAAAATCTTCCTGTCTAAATGTCGTCGTTACTTTGACATCCTTAGGCAAGGTTGCCTTAATATCCGTCATCGCTGCCTCTACAGCACGGATCACAGTCGGCGTATCCGCCGTTGGTTGGCGGCTAACCGTGAGAATCAGGGCTGCCTGTCCATTGAGGGAACCATCTCCGCGCTTGAGAGCCGCGCCTAGTGCGACAGTGGCAACATCTTTGATACGTACAGGCGTTCCTTGCCGTTCTGTGATCACCGACTGTTCAAGATCCGTCAGAGACTGCACGCGACCTACGCCTCGGATCAACAATTCTTGGTCAGGAGATTGGAGGAATCCCCCCGGAGCATTACGGTTAGCTTGCTCTGTGGCTTGGGTAACTTCTGCGAGGGTAACCCCGTACTGTTTAAGTTTCTCTGGTTTGACTAAGACCTGATATTGCTTGACCTCACCGCCAAGAATGAGAATACGGGTCACCCCAGGTATCGCAAGTAAACGGTTACGAATTTGCCAATTAGTCAGCGTAGTCAACGCCATTAAAGTTGTGGGTTGACTAATTTTAACTTTTGGATCAATGGTTAGGGCATATTTAATCACATCTCCCACGGGAGAAGTTAAGGGTAATAAGATGGGTGTACCCACACCTTGCGGTAAACGCGCTGTTGCCTGTTGAATACGTTCGGTGACAAGTTGACGCGCCCGGTAAGCATCGGTATTCCACTCAAAAACAACCGTAATAACTGATAAGCCAATAGCTGAACTAGAGCGAATATCCGTTAAGCCAGGTGTACCATTAAGCGCGCTTTCGAGTGGTACCGTCACTAGAGCTTCAATTTCTTCAGGAGCTAGTCCGGTTGCTTCGGTTTGAATTGTGACTTGAGGCGGCGCAAAGTTAGGAAAGACATCTAAGGGCATTTTTTGGAGGGTGAATAATCCCCATACCATGAAACCTATGGCTAGCAATAAAACTACCCAACGCCGAGTTAGGGAAACTTGAATTAAATCATTGAGTAGTTTCATAGGTGCTCTAGCTCTCTTTCTTAGCAAAAGAATCTTGTCTGAGACTAGGATTGATCATTTGTTGACGCGCAACCCACATCCCGCCCACAAAAGCTCCGGCTAGAGCCAAAGCACCTGCCAACCAAGGCCAGGGAGAAACCTCTGTACTTTTTAACGGTTTTTTTTCGATTTCGCCATCTGGTTCCGCCGCAGAGATATCTCCTCGTAACCCCTGTGCTCGTAATTGAAACGCCCGTTGGGTTACCACTTGATCGCCCTCAAATAAGCCATCAGTGACCGCCACTGCGGCCCCAAACCGCTCACCTAGCTGAACTGGCGTGGCGATAAAGTCATCCCCATTTTTGACATAGACGACCTGCTGCTGATCTATGTCCAGCACGGCACTTTGCGGGATGATCGTAACTGGGACACTGGCTCCTTTTACTAAGGTCAAATTGGCGAACATGCCCGGTTTTAGCAAGCCTTGGGCATTATTAAGTAGAGCTCGGACTTTGAGGGTACGGGTATCGGCATTAACCACCGCATCAATCACCGAAACCTTGCCCGAAAAAACTTGGGTGGGTAGGGCATTGACCCGGACTTCAACGGTTTGGCCGAGTCGAATTTGTGCCAAGTCTTTTTCATAGATATCGGCCGTCGCCCAAACCTGACGGGTATTAACAATCTGAAATAGGAGGCGGCCTGGTTCTACCGCTTCACCGCTAGCTATGGTTTGACTGGCGATATAGCCTGATTGTGGTGCTTTGAGGGTAATCACACCGCCATGATTGAGAGAACCTAACTGAGCCAAGCGAGCTTTGAGAGATGCTGCCACGAGCGTTAGGCGCGACTGTGCCGCCCGTAAATCAGCTTGTGCACTGATTAGAGCCGCTTGCGCCTGTTGCAAATCTTTTTGTGCCGATATATCGGCTTGATACAGTTGTTTTTCCCGCTCATAGGTCGCCTTAGCCAAATTTACTTGAGCGGTGAGCCGTAGCAAGTCTGCTTGAATTTGGCTCTTTTGTTGCGCACTATCTACTGTGAGTTGGCGAATTTCTGGACTGTCAAGTGTGGCGAGGGTCTCTCCTGTGCGCACCGTTTGTCCTTGTCTGGCGGGGACTTGCAGGAGCCGTCCGCTGAGGGGGGCATTGACTTCGATACTTAAGCTAGGCAAGGCTTCAATACGTCCGGTCGTACCTAGTCCTGGCTGTAGAGAACGGATTTGGACTGGAGCTACTTTTAAGCCAATGGCTTGTTGTACCGCTGGTGTTACATGTACAGTATCGGCACTAGGGGTAGCAATGCCCTTAAATTCATCATCATGACCGCCGTGAGCCCAGACCGGGATCACAAGCAGACTCAGCATGATTGCTGTTGAAATGAATTTTTGCAGCATAAGCAAAATGATAACTCACATCTTGCAGGTGGTGCAAATAGTCAGGCAATCCGTTAGACTTAGGCCATGGATACCTACGAAACCTACCTAGAAAACGTCGCCCTACGCTCAAATCGGGTCGGCCTCAAAAAACTTTTGGGCGACCAAGAAGCGGAGATTATGGAAGAAGTCTGGCAAATATCAGGCTCAGTTTTGGCGCGTCAGATCCACGAACAGATGCCAAGTGGCACAAAACTCGCCTACTCAACGATTGTCTGTACGATGGGTCGTCTGGTAAATAAAGGGTTACTCAAGGTTGTCGATGACACGACTAAGCCCTATTTGTATTGCCCCACCCTTTCGCGTGAAGCGTTTGTTAATCAAGCGGTGGGTCGTCTCCTAGGTGGCCTATTAGAAGATTTTCCCTCCGCCGTATCCGCTATCGTCAAACAAGAACAACACAAACAAGCCTTGAGCCAAGAATTAACCGATACGGTATTTACCTTGGAGGACTAAGGTGCAAGCTCCCTGGTTACAGTTAGTTCCACTTGCCACAGCTGGTGTCATTATTCTGCTAGCGTTGGGCACAGCGTATATTTGCCTAAAATTTAGTCATGATCGTAACCAAAGACTGCTCAGCTATTACGCTAGTCTTTTTGTCCCGGCTCTGGCTTTAGGCTTTGGCTTAGGGCATCTCAGTGAAGACATGCTCAACCAACATGCGGGTTGGTGCCCAGCCTTGGGCTTATTGGCGGGGATGATCACCTTAGGTTTATGGAGCGGCCTAGGATTTTTGTGGCAGCAATGGCGTATTGAGCATCAAAGTAGTCCCCTTGCCCTAGTTGCTCCGGCCTTTGTGACTCAGATCATGGCAGAGCTGGCACCGGATTTTGCGCTCGCGCCTCCTGTAATCTACATCTTGCCGACGCAAACTTCCCTAGCTTTTGTGGTGGGTCTCTATCGGCCTAGGATCTATCTGGCGCAGTGGTTTTTGGATCAGCTAACGCCGATTGAGTTAGCACAAGTCTTAGCCCACGAACTTGCTCATATCCGCCGCCGCGATAACCTGCTTGCCTTAATCAGTACAATCTTTTGGGGAGCTACACTGTTTTTGCCAAGCAGTTGGTGGGCTTTTAGTAGACTACTCTCAGAGCGTGAATTCGCAGCCGATGAACTCGCCGTCAATCTGACAGGTAAGCCAGCGGCTTTAGCTCGGGCTTTGGTTAAAGTAGTCGCGCCTAACTGTCCCCATTTGCCGATAACGGGCTTTTTCCAAGCGGGAACACTGGAGCAACGGGTAGAGAACCTCATTCGCATCCACCAAGAGCATCGCGTGGTTGATAGCAAGCCAGAATACATTGGGTTGATTACCCTTACCTTACTCATACCCCTGCCGATTGCTTGGTTGATTTTTGACTTGCCCCATCTATTGAGATTGCCCTGAAGCTATTGGCGCGCACAAAATCTCGTGTTCTCTCAAGACTTCTGACAATTGCAGCCAAAGGAATTAGATAAAGTGCAACTGTATCAGGCCAAAGGGAGTTTTTGGGCAATGAAGCGATTTAATGGTTTTTGGGCAATATCCACACTTGTGTCGGCTCTTGTGGCAGGCGGACAGCCTATTTTGGCAGCACCAATTGAACCATCTACCATGACCCAGTCTCCAACCCCACAGCAACGTGTTGTTCAGTTAAACGCTCTTTTGGCTCAACAGTGGGCCTACACCCTACGTACAGCACCAGAATTCGCCTCGATCTTGGGCGATAAACGCTACAACGATCAGTTAAGTGACTTCTCCCAGGAAGCTATTGACCGCGATCTACAACAGACACGTCTTTTTTTAGGGCAATTTGAGGCGGTTGACACAACCGGATTTTCTGAACAAGATAAGCTCAGCCATGACTTGATGGTGCGCAATCTGCGTCAACAATTAGAACAATCTAAATATAAAGAATGGGAGATGCCAGTTAGTCAATTTAGTGGCATTCATATCGATTTGCCACAGCTGGTCACATCACTTTCTTTTGTTACGATCAAAGACTATGAGGACTATATTGCCCGTCTTAAAAAAGTACCCCGCGCCTTCGAGCAAACTATCGTCCAGATGCGTCAGGGTATCAAAGATGGGTTAATTCCACCGCAGATTCTCTTGGTACAAGTAGCGGAGCAAACCGCTAACATTGCCCAACAAAAACCAGCAGCTACACCCTTTGCTGAACCTGTCAAAACTTTTCCTAAGACATTCTCAGTCGCTGACCAAAAACGTCTACGGGCTGGAGTCCTTGCCGCGACCCGTGATCAGGTGCTACCAGCCTATGCTAAGTTTTTAAATTTTGTACGCCAGGAATATGTGCCGCAGGGTCGCACAACGATTGGGCTGTGGGGCTTACCCGAAGGTGAGGCACGGTATACCTTAGCGATCCGACGCTTGACGACCACTAATCTACTGCCTGAAGATATTCATCAACTAGGATTGCGCGAGGTAGCCCGCATCGAAGCCGAGGAACTTACGATTGCCCAGCAGTTAGGTTTTAGTGACCTCAAAAGTTTTAAGACTGCACTCAAACAAAATCCTGACTTACATCCCAAATCACGCCAGCAAATTGTTGATGAATACCGCAAGTACACCGCTCAGATGTGGCAACAACTACCCAAACTTTTTGGGAGATTGCCTAAGGCTAAGTTAGAAATTTTACCTGTCGAACCTTTTCGGGAAAAGCAAGCTGCAGGAGCCCAGTATAACCAAGGTGCGCCTGATGGTTCTCGCCCTGGACATGTTTTTGTCAATACCTACGACTACGCTAATCAACTAACGATTACCAATGAGTCGACGGCCTACCATGAAGGCGTACCGGGGCATCATATGCAAATTTCGATTGCTCAGGAATTACCAGAACTACCACCATTTCGCCAACAAGCAGGCTATACGGCCTTTGTTGAGGGCTGGGCGTTATATTCCGAGAGCTTAGGTAAAGAGATTGGGTTTTACCAAAATCCTTACAACAACTACGGACGCTTAGAAGATGAAATGTGGCGGGCAATTCGCCTAGTTGTCGATACGGGCATCCACTATAAAAAGTGGTCACGCGCCGAAGTTGTTCAGTTTATGCGGGATCACTCCAGTAGCAATGAAGCCAATATCCAATCAGAAACTGACCGCTACATTGCTTGGCCCGCCCAAGCTCTGGCTTACAAGATTGGTCAGTTGACGATCTTGCGGCTTCGGGAAAAAGCAAAGCAGGAGCTAGGTTCCCGCTTCGATATCAAAGCCTTTCATGACCAGGTAATCGGTGCGGGAGCCTTGCCCATGGATGTCTTTGAAGAGCGCCTTAATGCTTGGATTGAGCGGAGTAAAGCTAATCAGGGATGACGGTAAAATCGACGTTGTCCTTATCACGACCAGCTGGCGTAATCACCCTAACTACCCCTGTGGTGGCTCCAGCAGGTACGACCGCTGTAATCTGCGTTGGAGAATCAACGCTAAACTTTGTTGCTTTGACACCATTAAATCTGACTGCCAGAGCCTCAGAGAGAAATTCTCCACGAATCACGACCACAGTCCCAGCAGGCCCGCTTTTGGGACTAAAATCCGTAACTTTGGGCTCAGCTAAAAACTTAAAAATTGTACCGCAGCCGCCATAGCAGGCTGTGGCAACGCCGCCTAGATAGGTCGTGCCATAAAAATTACCATCGGTTCCCTGTACCAAGCCATTAGGAGAACTGCCATGTGTCTTATCAAAATTAACCAGTGTGGTCAGTACACCGCTTGCAGTCAGCCTAAAGATCGTGCCACACCCATAGGGACTACCCACAAGGTCAATGCCACAACCCGTTGAACTACCACCGGTGTAGGTTGTACTGTAATAATTACCATCTTTGGTCTGAATTAAGCTAGCAAAAGGATAACCACCATTTACTTTATTAAAATTGACCAGAGTCGTGAGTGTACCCGTAGACGTTATTTTGAATACAGTACCAAATTCAGCATTTCCCCCGGAGTAGGTTGTGCCATACATATGACCGTCCGTACCTTGGCTCAGGCCAGCCCGAGGAAATTGACCATTGGTCTTATTGAAGTGGACTAGTGTCGAAAGACTACCTTTGGGTGTGAGCTTAAACAGGGTTCCGCAACCACTAGGACAAACGGTCGAATTTCCGCCATAACCAGTACTCCCATACAAAAGACCATCACTACCTTGCATCAGGGCAGCAGCAGGATAGTAACCATTAGCATAGTTAAAGGTAACAAGAGTTTTGAGCACACCTTTAGGCGTTAGGCTAAATAGGGTGCCGCAGCCGCTAGAGCAAGCCGTGGAGGTTCCACCATAGCCAGTGCTGCCATACAAAAGACCATCATTGCCTTCAACTAAACCAGCAAGGGGACTAGAGCCATTAGCGCGATTAAAGTTAATGAGGGTAGTCAGTGTTCCGTTAGGTGTCAGCTTAAAGACCGTGCCCAAGTTAGAAGTTCCACCACCAAAAGTTGTCCCATAAATATTGCCATCGGTACCTTGGATCACGCCAGCATAGGGATTTTTGCCATTAGTGCCACTAAAATTCACTAAAGTGGTCAGAACCCCACTAGAAGTTACCTTAAACACCGTGCCACAACCACTAGCACAGGCAGTCGAAGTACCGCCAGATGAAGTAGTGCCATAAAAATTGCCATCACTACCCTGAATTAAGTTACCGAAAGGAATAAATCCATTCGCTACATCAAAATCTACAAGAGTAGTGAGTGCCTGCGCATAAACGGATGTAGCATTCAAGTAGCCCACACAGCTCAGCAGTACTACTTGTGTGAAACGCTTCAGCAAAGCAGAAATTGGGTAACATGCAAAAATTTTAGACAGGAACACGGAAATTCTCCAGAAATTAAGTAAGACTAAGTATCTTTTGGGGATTGCATTGGTAGATATACACCAAAAGTCATCGCTTACAAATTCATATTAAACGCTGCACCAAAATCTACCTACGTAAAATCACCAACAAACTAAAAAGTTAATGTGATTCTTGCACTAATCTGATGAGGATGCAGCATGAGTGGAAAGTAAGAAGCAGATCTTAATAGCTGGGCACGACGATAGCTGTAGATTATGCTGAGGAACAAAAATCAGTTAATACTGTGTTAGGGAGAGCAGACCACGGCATAGTTTTCTCAAGAGTGCCTAATTTACCATATAAAAAAGGAGCCTCGATTGAGGCTCCTCTTTTTGTTTATTGACTAGTAGTCAGAGATTAACCAGCAACTTTCACTTCAGAACCTGAGGCCAAGTCGAGGGGGAAGTTATGAGCATTGCGTTCATGCATCACTTCCATAC